>JBARNF010000623.1:0-23520 GCA_049802835.1 Bradyrhizobium sp. | reverse complement strand
CCTGACGACCGCAGTCACGATCGCCCGCGTCCCGCTCTCGTTCTCGAAATCGCGCATGAAGCTGCGGTCGATCTTGAGCTCGTCGATCGGCAGTTGCGCCAGCCGGCTGAGGCTGGAATAGCCGGTCCCGAAATCGTCGAGCGACAGGCCGACGCCCATATTGCGCAGCTCGTTCATGGTCGCAATCGCGGTGGCGCGCTCGTTGAGGATCACCCCTTCGGTGATCTCCAGCATCAGCATCTTGGCCGGCAGGTCGTTGGCCGCCAGGATTTGCGCCACCATCGCTGCCAGATTGATGTTCTGGAAGTTGATCGGCGACAGGTTCACCGAGATGCAGGGAATGTCGAGACCGGCGCGGCGCCAGGCCGCCATCTGCTTGCAGGCCAGCTTGATCGACCACACGCCGATCTGCTCGATCAGGCCGCACTCCTCCGCGAGCGGAATGAATTTCGACGGCGAGACCTCGCCCAGCACCGGGTCATGCCAGCGCGCCAGCGCCTCCACGCCGTGAATCGCACCGTCCCGGGTGCGGATCTGCGGCTGATAGTGCAGGGTCAGGGCCTCGCTGGCGATCGCCTCGCGCAGCGCGGTCGAGTGCATCAGCCGCTCTTCGGCGAGCTTGTCGATGTCGGCGCTGAAGAAACGATAGGTGGCGCGGCCGCCGCGCTTGGCCTTGTACATCGCCGCATCGGCCTGCTTGATCAGGGTCTCGATGTCCTTGGCATTGTCCGGATAGAGGCTGAGCCCCATGCTCGCAGACATCGGCACCTGCCGCTTGCCGATCGTCAGGGGCATGGCGAGAGCGGCCGTGATCCGCGCCGCGGCCAGCGAGGCCTCGAGGGGATCGCGGTTCTGCAGCACGATCACGAACTCGTCGCCGCCAAGCCGGCCCAGCATGTCGCCGGCCCTGATCTGGGCCCGCAGACGGTTGGCGAAACCAACCAGGAACTCATCGCCCGCCGCATGGCCCAGCGTGTCGTTGACGTCCTTGAAATTGTCGGCGTCCAGGAAAGCCACGGCGACGTGCCCGCCTTCCGGACAGGCCTCGATGGCCTCGGCGATCAGCGACGGAATGCGGGCACGATTGGGCAGGCCCGTCAGCATGTCGTGATAGGCGACCTCCGACATCGTCGACCTGACTTCCTGGCGCTCGATGGCCACGGACCCGAGCTGGACACAGGCGGCGACGATCTGCTCGTGCCAGGGACTGGGGCCGCGGCATTCACGAAAGTAGAAGGCGAAGGTGCCGATGACGCGGCCGTCCTTGCCCTTGATCGGCGAGGACCAGCAGGCGCGCAGTCCCGCCGCGAGCGGACCGGCCTTGTAGGGCTGCCAGCGCGGATCATTGTCGATGTCCCGCGCCAGCACCGGCTCGCACAGATAGGCGGCGGTGCCGCAGGAGCCGACGTCCGGTCCGATGGCAACGCCGTCCAGGCTCGCGGAATAGGCCGTTGGCAGGCTCGGTCCGCCGAGCGGATGGAGCTGCCCGTCCGAATCGACGTGCAGGATCGAGCAGACGACATCCGGGGCGAGCTCCTCGACCCGGCGGCACAGCTGATCCGCGATCGTCGTGATCGTAACGTCCGAAGCGAGCGACGACATGATCAGCTGCTGCAGCGAGCGCAGCTGCTTGACCTCCCTGATGTCGGTGAGCAGACCGAAGATATTCTTGACCTTGCCCCGCGCGTTCCGGTGCGCCTTGATATAGGCCGTCGTCCAGAGCTCGTGGCCGTCCTTGTCGTAGAGCAGCACGTCCTGCTCGCTGCCCTGTTCGTCCTTGAGGCCTTGCTTCAACTGGTCGACGGCGGCGCGATCGGTCCAGGGGCCGATCAGGAGCTCATCAGCGCTACGGCCGAGCGCCTCCTCGGGCGTGTAGCCGTACAGGCAGGCGAAGGCCGCATTGGTGTAGAGGATCTTGAGGTCGCGATCGGTGACGATGACCGCCCGATTGGTGCGGTCCGCCACGGACGTCAGCAGCGCATTGCGCTCGCGCAGCTCGACTTCGGCGGTCACGTCGCGCATGAGGACCAGCGAACGGCCGGAATCGTCGCCGGAGGGAAGATCGCAAAACGAGAGTCGGACCCGGACGCGAGAGCCGTCGTCATGGCGGAGCGTCAATTCCCGGATGATCGTCTCGTCCGGCGCGCGCTGCGCGGCGTCGACGTCGCCCGCGCTCTCGTCATTCGGCGTCGGTATGACGAACTCGGGCGGCAGGCCGAGGCTGGCCAGGTCGGCTCCGATCATGACCGCCGGATCTCGCCGCAACAGCCGCGCCGCCGCGGCATTGACGTGGTGGACACGGCGATGCGCGTCGAGGATCAGGATGGCTTCGCTGGCACGGTCGAACACGGCCGAGAGCAGTTGAGCCGATTCGGCCGTTGGGAACTCGCTTGCACGCATCGTTCGCTGTTCGCTTCGCGGCGCGCTGCACGTTCCCGTGGAAACGATCGGCGCCTTGGTTGCAGCGAACATCCCGGCGACTTGCCGGGACGTCACCTTGGGGCTGTTTGCGGTAAATCTGGCGAGTCCGGCGTTACGGCCACGTTAAAGCGGCGCCGCATTCGGCGAGATCTTCAGGTCGCACGCTGGAAGGCTTAAGAATTCGATAGCCGGGCCGGCGCGGACCGACGGCATGAACCGCATGAGGAGCGCCGGACCATATGCAAAAATGGCCCGGACCAGAAGGCCGGGCCATTTGCGAGCAATCGTCAACGCCACAATCGTCGATGCCTCAATCGTCGATGCCGTAGCGATGCAGATCGTTGCCGCAGGTGTCGAGCCACTTCTTGGCGCGCTCGACCGAGGAACAGATCTTCCCGCACACCTTCCAGAACCGCGGCGAATGGTTCATCTCGATGAGGTGCGCAACTTCATGCGCCGCGAGATAGTCGAGCACGAAGGACGGCGCCAGGATCAGCCGCCAGGAGAAAGACAGCGAGCCGGCCGACGTGCACGATCCCCAGCGGCTCGACTGGTCACGGATCGACAGCCGCTTCACCTTGACGCCGAGCTGCTCGGCATAGCCGTCGGAGGCCTTCTGCAGATCGCGACGGGCCTCGCGCTTGAGGAAGTCGAGCACGCGGCGCTCGCTGTGCTCGAGCCCGCCGGCCACGCAGAGGATCTTCTCGCCGCTGTCGCGCGTCTCGGTCCACACCGTGCCGCGCTCGCCGGCGCGATGCACGATCTTGTGCGGCACGCCACGCAGCGGCACGACCGTGCCGGGAAGGAACGGCGCTGCCTTCGGAAGACGGCCGAGACGGGCAGCGATCCACGCGCCATGACGTTGCGCGAAGTCCTTGGCCTCGATGATCGTGCCGCGCGGAGGCATCGTGAGGATCGCTTCGCGATCCGACGGATGAATTCTCAGGGTATAACGTCGCGCACGACGGTGACGCCGCAATCTAATCGAGTAGATTTGCGAGCCGTGCTTGACGAGAAGACGCGAAGGTTCGGCGGGCCGCCGATAGAGTAGCGCGCGAGTGGCCATTTCTGTCAGTCCGGGGGGTAAGAGCTCGCCCGGATTCTGCCATATCCACCGCCAGGGAAATCGCCTCGCGCAAAAACAAATCATTTGCCCAACATACAGGGGTTCGGAGAGTTCCGAACCCTAGACGTTGTGGCCACGGCGCCGCTCATAAGATGAACTTGGATTCAGAAGCGCTGCTCATAGAGCGACGCCACATTCACTCCTTGAGTCCCTCCGGAAACCCGGTTTCCAATGTCCCTTCAACGAGTTACCGCGCAGCCGGATTCGGAGGCGCAATGAGCCGTCTCCTCACCTATTCGGCCGCAATGGTGATCAGTGACTTTGGATCTGCTGCGGACAGCATGAAATCGTTGATGCGCGGCACGATTTCCGACTTGAACCGCGAACCATTGAACACACCGTAATGACCGACGCCGGGCTGCACGTAGTGAACCCGGCGATGATCCGGGATCGACGAGCAGAGTTCATGCGTCGCTTCGGTCTGTCCGAGACCGGAGATGTCGTCCTTCTCGCCTTCGACAGTCATCAGCGCGACGCGCGTGACCTTCGACGGATCGACCAGCGTGCCGCGATGGGTCATCTCGCCTTTCGGCAGCGCGTGCTTGACGAACACCGTCTCGACCGTCTGCAAATAATATTCCGCAGCCAGGTCCATCACGGCGAGATACTCGTCGTAGAAGTCGCGATGCTTGTCGACCTGGTCGCCATCGCCCTTCACCAGGTTGGCGAACAGCGCCTTGTGGGCGTCGACATGGCGGTCGAGGTTCATGCTGATGAAGCCGTTCAGCTGCAGGAAGCCCGGATAGACGTCGCGCATGACGCCGGGATGCGGGAACGGCACCTTGGTGATGACGTGGTTGCGGAACCAGTCGATGCCGCGCTCCTGGGCGAGATTGTTGACGCCGGTCGGATTGCGGCGGGTATCGATCGGGCCGCCCATCAGCGTCATCGAGATCGGCGCGAACGGATCGCGCTCGGCCTCCATCACCGACACCGCCGCCAGCACCGGCACCGCCGGCTGGCACACCGCCACCACGTGCATGTTGGTGCCGAGGAAGCGCAGCATCTCGATCACGTAGTCGATGTAGTCGTCGAGATCGAAGCGGCCCTCGGCGAGCGGCACCATCCGGGCATCGGCCCAATCGGTGATGTAGACCTCGTGGGTCGGTAGGAACGCCTCGACCGTGCCGCGCAGCAGCGTCGCGTAGTGGCCGGACATCGGCGCCACGATCAGCAGCCGGGGCTGGGGCGCACGCAGCGGGCGGGTCAGCTTGCGATCGAAATAGAGCAGCCGGCAGAACGGCTTTTCCCAGATCGCGCGGACCTCGACCGGCGTCCTGATGCCGTTGACCTCGGTCTCGTCGAGCCCCCATTCGGGCTTGCCGTAGCGGCGCGTGGTGCGCTCGAACAGCTCGCAGGCCGCCGCAACCGACTTGCCCATTTCGGTGTGGGCCCAGGGATTGAGCGGATTCTGAAACAGGATCTTGGTGGCATCCGTGACGGCGCGCGCCGGATTGAGCGAGGCATGCGCCATCTCGTACATCCAGTACATCGGCGTCGTCAGGACCGGACTGCCTTCCGACACCAGGGGCGGTGCACCGCCAAACTCACCAATCGGCATTCTCGTTCAACCCTCTCTGCAACGCAGCATACTGCCGAATGCGTAATTAAGCGTCAATGCGGTGTTGTACGAGTCAATGCCGTAAAGCGGTGAAATGAGCCCGAAAATACACGGGGAAAACCGATTATTCGCCGGACGACAGCAATGAGCCGGCGCGGCGCGCGCTGCGTAAGAGGGCAATGAATGCCGCAAACGACGCCAGCAGCAGGGCGACATTGAGCCCGAGCGCGGTCAGCATCAGGTCCGACCGGAAGACGTGATCGCTCAGCAGCGCACGCATGCCCTCGAACACGTAAGTCGGCGGCAAGGACCACGCGACCAGCTGCAGCCAATGCGGCAGCACCTGAACGGGATAGTACACGCAGGCCAGCGGCATCAGCGCGAACATCAGGGTCCAGACGATGCTCTCGGCGCCGAGCCCGTTGCGCAGCACCAGGCCGGACACGAAGATGCCGACCGCCCAGGAGGTGAAGATCAGGTTGCAGAAGAAGGCGATCAGCGGCAGGCCGAGGCCGTAGAAGTTGAAATCGAAGAACCAGACCGCAATCAGCGTCATCGGAATGATGCCGATCGCGAGCCGGATCAGGCTCATCGTCATCAGCGCCAGCAGGAACTCCAGCGGCGTCAGCGGGCTCATCATCAGGTTGCCGATGTTGCGCGCCCACATCTCCTCGAGGAAGGAGATCGAGAAGCCGAGCTGGCCGCGGAACAGGATGTCCCACAGGATGACCGCGCCGATCAGCGTGCCCCCGGCACGGGCGAAGAAGCCGGCATTCGCGGTGATGTAGGTCTGCAGGAAGCCCCAGGTGATGATCTGCAGGGTCGGCCAGTACATCAGCTCCAGCAGCCGCGGCCAGGACGATAGCAGCAGATACCAATAGCGCAGGACCATCGCGCCGATCCGGTGCGGGGCGACGCGCAAGGACAGATCGTTCATTCCACGGCCTCCCGGTCCCTGCCGCGGGCGACGTCCAGGAACACCTCCTCCAGCGTCGTGCGGTTGTAGCGCGCCATGATCTGCGCCGGGCTGTCGTCGTCCTCGATGCGTCCGCGCTTCATGATGATGACACGGTCGCACAGCCGTTCGACCTCGAGCATGTTGTGCGAGGCGAGCAGGATGCTGGCGCCGCGGCGCTGGCGGTAGCGCTCGAGATGGCCGCGCACCCAGTCGGCGGTATCGGGGTCGAGCGACGCCGTCGGCTCGTCCAGCAGCAATAGCTCGGGATCGTTGATCAGCGCCTTGGCCAGCGCCACGCGCGTCTTCTGCCCGGCGGAGAGCTTGCCGTTGGCACGGTCGATGAAATCGGTGAGGTCGAGCTGGGAGGCGAGCTCGGCGATCCGCTCCTCGAGATGATCCACCGCATAGAGCCGGCCGAAGATGGTGAGGTTCTGCCGCACGGTGAGCCGCATCGGCATGTCGACATAGGGACTCTCGAAATTCATCCGCCCCAGCACGGCCGCGCTCTCGTCCGGCATCCTGTGGCCGAGCACCTCGACGGTGCCCGAGGTCGGCTGCACCAGCCCCATGATCATCGCGATCGTGGTGGTCTTGCCGGCGCCGTTGCCGCCGAGCAGCCCGGTGATGCTGCCGCGGTGGATCGCGAAGGAGATGCCATCGACCGCGGGCACAGCCTTGTAGATCTTGGTCAGGCGCGCGACGGCGATCGCGGGCGAAGCCTGCGTGCGATCCGGCGATGGGGTCGGAACTGCGTCATCTTGCGTCATCGGGCTGGTTCATTGAGGCATTGCGCCGCAAACCGCAACAGGTCACGACCGGTGCAACCAGATTTGTCGCGGGGAGTTCGCGGCATTAAGTTCCGAACCATGACCGACACATTGATCACCGACACGCCCGATACGGACTATCGCCATCCGCGCCAGCGTGTCCGGCTCGACACCATCCTGCGGCTGCGCTGGCTGGCGGCGCTGGGCCAGCTGAGCGCCATCTTCATCGTCGTGCAGGGACTGGAGTTCGATCTGCCGGTCGTGCCCTGCCTCGCGGTCATCAGCGTGTCGGCGCTGCTCAATCTCGGCCTGCAGATCGCCTTCAACCCGATGCAGCTCTTGGAGCCGGCCCATGCCGGCGGCCTGCTCGCGCTCAACATCATCGAGCTGACGGTGCTGCTCTATCTCACCGGCGGGCTGGAGAACCCGTTCTCCTACATGTTCCTGGCGCCGGTGCTGATCTCCGCGACCGCCCTGCCCATCCGCCTCACCATCATGCTGGGCCTGCTCGCCGTGGCCTGCGCCAGCGCATTGTTCTTCATGCATCTGCCGCTGCCGTGGGAGGGCGAGGAGCCGCTGGTGTTTCCGCCGATCTATCTGTTCGGGGTCTGGCTCTCGATCGCGCTCGCGATCGGGGTGACCAGTCTCTACGCGTTCCAGGTCACGGAGGAGGCGCGCAAGCTCTCCGACGCGCTGGCGGCGACCGAGCTGGTGCTCGCGCGCGAGCAGCATCTCACCCAGCTCGACGGCCTTGCTGCCGCTGCCGCGCATGAGCTCGGCACGCCGCTCGCGACCATCGTGCTGATCTCGCGCGAGCTGGAGCGGGCGCTGCAGGACAACAGCCAGGTCACCTCGGACATCAAGACCCTGCGCGAGCAGGCCCAGCGCTGCCGCGACATTCTCGGCAAGATCACCCAGCTGTCCTCGACCGGATCGATGTTCGACCGCATGAAGCTGTCGACGCTGATCGAGGAGACGGTCGCGCCGCACCGCGATTTCGGCGTCGACATCAAGGTGCGGGTCGCGGTCGCCGCCGCAAAGGAGCCGGTCGGTACCCGCAATCCGGCGATCCTCTATGGCGTCGGCAACATCCTGGAGAACGCGGTCGACTTCGCTCGCAATGCCGTCGAGGTGAACGCCTGGTGGAACAACGACACCGTCGAGATCGTGGTCTCCGACGACGGCCCGGGCTTTGCGCCCGACATCCTCAAGCGGATCGGCGAGCCCTATCTGTCACGGCGACGCAGCGCCGAGGACAGCCAAGGGGGCAACCAGGGCGGCGGCCTGGGGCTTGGCGTCTTCATCGCCCGCACCTTGCTGGAGCGGACCGGTGCCAAGGTCTCGTTTACCAACCGTGCCTTTCCCGATCATGGCGCCGTCGTTCAGATCGCCTGGCCCCGGCGGCGTTTCGAAGCAAGTGAGGACAGCGACGAGGCGGAGCCGGACTAGTCGACCAGCAATCGCTGGTATACGGAACCGCGCCAGGCCCGCGCGGCGTCGAGCCTGCGCGGCGTCTCGCCGCAGACTGCGGCAACCCGCGATCTTGGCAGCGGCTGGTTGGCAGACCATATGATGCGGGGATCGATCGTCTCGTAACCCATCGAGGCTCCTTCTCCTGAGGATATGACCGTGGGCGCCATCGCCGAACTGACGAACCATCCGGACCGCTCCCTTCTGATCGTCGAGGACGACAAGCCATTCCTGGAGCGGCTGTCACGCGCCATGGAAACCCGCGGCTTTACCGTGACCTCCTGCGAAAGCGTAGCCGAGGGCATCTCCCAGATCGGCAAGGCTGCACCGGCCTTCGCTGTGGTCGACCTCAGGCTCGGCGACGGTAACGGCCTGGACGTGGTGTCGGCGCTGAAGCGCAAGCGTCCCGAGGCGCGCGCCATCGTACTGACCGGCTATGGCAACATCGCCACCGCCGTCACCGCCGTGAAGATGGGCGCCGTCGACTATCTTGCGAAGCCGGCGGATGCCGACGACGTGGTCGCAGCGCTGCTGGCGACCACCAGCGAGAAGTCGGAGCTGCCGCAGAATCCGATGTCGGCCGATCGCGTGCGCTGGGAGCACATCCAGCGCATCTACGAGATGTGCAACCGCAACGTCTCGGAGACAGCGCGGCGTCTCAACATGCATCGGCGGACCCTGCAGCGCATTCTCGCCAAGCGCGCGCCGAAATAGCGCGGCCGGATCGGCCGCGGCTCAGTGCGACTTCACGAACGCCTGCAGCGCGTGGAACACGGTGCGCCGCTGGTTGCGACTGCACCAGTTGCGCATCCAGCTGTCGACCTCGGTGAGATCGAGCTTGATCTGTGCGCCCTCATCGCCACGCGCGGCGTTCACGGCCGAGACGTAACCCATCATCCACTGCTGATATTTCGAGATGCTGTTGACGTAGGGGCCGTCGGAATTTCCGATCGCCTTGTAGGTCCCGGGCGGCTGCTCCTCCGCGGCGGTGATGAACCTCTCGCAGGAATCCGCACCCACGCCGAGGACGTAGAACGCCATCTCTTCTGCGCGGACTCCGGTCGCGAAGAGCAGTGTCACCGCCAAGACCACTCGTCGCATCTGCCGTCCCTGTCTGCACCCCTGCGCTGGATACCGTTCAAACCTTAAAGCGTTGCGGCACGTTGCGCCCCATGCGGGGCAATTGTCAGGCAAAGCCAGGAAAATGGGCTGGGACAGGAGACGGTCCAGCACCTGTCGCGCGAAAGCAACAGTTCTGGATTGCGCAGTCGGACGGTCCAAGGCTACGGCGGCGTGGGAGACGGGCCGGAGCCGGTCGCACGCAGCGCATGGCGCGACATGCGGCCACGAACGTCCCTCTCGCGGTATGACACCTCATATCGCGGTATATCGCGGTCAGCCCTCGCCGCTCAGCCGGGAGAAGTCGGCCAGCACCGCGGTGATCAGCTCCCGGTGCCTCGTATCCTGTTCCGGGAGGCTTGCGGCGTAGAGGTTGAGGAGGTAGCGGGCCTTTGCAGCCGCTTCCGGCCACGAGTCAGCCGCGTTCGCGAGCAGATGCGCCTCGAGCACGGCCTGCCGCTCGCGCAGCTCCCGCGCATGACTTTCGGCCTCTGCCAGCGCCCGGCGAAGATCCACCGCCTTCTGCTCGCTCATGCCGCGGTGACTATCGAGATCGAGCGGTTCGTCAGTCATCCGATGCACTCGCGTCAACGCGCTGTGCATCCGCAAGATCGACCGAGCTGATGGATACCATCTCCACGCTGGCGCCGTGCGATCCCGCGACGGGCACCATGATCATTGTCGCAACCCGGCGGTAGGCAGCAAACGACAATCCCTCGATGGTCTCGTCATCCGTGACCACCTCATAGGTGCCTTCGGGCAAGAGGTGCTCGATGCTCCTGATACGGAACGGATGTTTGAAGGTGACGAATTCGCGCCGCGAGCGGATGCTCATCCGCGCCTGCCTTTCACACGAACTCCGCCGACGTAATTTCGAAGCCCCTTCAAGCATGCGCCTTGCGGCCGGCAATAGCCACCGCTTTCTCACCGGCCGCGAGGCGGTGAACGGCCGTCCTGCGTCCGACGGGGTGGCCCGCTTTGGTGCTCGCTATTGCGTGAGCCCGGGTGTACGGTCGTTGATCACCGCCATTCCGACGGCATTCACCGGTGACTGAGGGTCACGAGCACTCCCGCCGCAACCATGCGAGGAGGTCCCTGTGTCGCAGCTTCGTCTGAGCGAGTGGATCGTTCCACCCGATACTGTTCCGCCCTGCTGATCCTGCGCGTGTGCGCAGCTGCCGCACGACATTCGTAGAACAGACTAACGCAACGTCCTGTCGCCAGACGGGGACGATGGCTACCCGGCCGTTGGGCGCGGGGAACGATGACGCGCGCGCCGAACATTGGCGCATGTTCTCGTCCGACGAGACGAATTTAACCAGCTTGAAACTGAGCCAAGGAGACCGAGATGGCCAAAGGTCAGCAAAAAGGCAACCGTGAAACCAAGAAGCCCAAAAAGGATAAGCCCAAGAGCATCGCCGCGGCGCCGAGCCAGAAGGCCGGAGCATGGCAGCCGGATTTTTCCGCCGACAAGAAGAAGCGGTAGGGCGTACGCCACGTCCTCGTAATTCTCGATGATCCGCGCCGCACCTGACCGGGCGACGACGCGGCTGCGTGCGCCCTCGATGTCGATCCGCAGCAGCCGAGACGCCGACATTCCGGCCCGGCGAGTGGCCTGCGCATCGTTCGTGGCGTCGAACTCCGACTTGAAAGTGCCGCTCTGCACGTGACCGGGAAGTCGTCACCGCTGAGCGGCGATCTCGCAAGCCATCGCCGGCTCGGCGACGGTCACGCCGGAGATCACGTAGCGAGGCACTACGTAGTGTCCTCGTCTCCTCGCTGGTATGCAGCTCGCGGCCGTCTGCCATGGGGGTCACTGATCCGCTTGACCGACGCCAGCATCGCTTTCCGCAAGACGGCGTGTCCGACCGCGCGGCGCCTCGACCAGACATATCGTCGCCCACGAGCAGCGGCACGCCGCTCCGGCGTGCTGTCACCATAAGGACAATTCATGACCATCGAACACACTCGGGTGCAGGCAGTGCGCAAGCCCTGGGGCGCCAGCGATCTCCGTCCTTGGAGCGACATCAGCGGCGCCGTCGAGGCCGTGGGAGAGCTGTGGTTCGAACGCGCCGACGAGCACGGCCCTGCACCGGCTCTGTTGATCAAGTTGTTGTTCACCAGCGCGCCGCTGTCGATCCAGGTTCATCCGGACGACACCTTCGCGCGCGCGATGGGCCTGCCAAACGGCAAGAGCGAAGCGTGGTACATCATCTCGGCGCAACCGGGCGCACGGATCGGAATCGGTTTGACGCACCGGGTCACGCCGCAGCAATTGCGGACATCGATCGCCGACGGCTCGATCGTCGATCTGGTCCAATGGCGTTCGGTTGCGAACGGCGACGTCGTCTTCATTCCGGCCGGGACCATCCATGCGATCAGCGCCGGCATCGTGCTCGCCGAGATCCAGCAGCGCAGCGATACGACGTTCCGTCTGTTCGACTACGACAGAGCGCGCGAGCTGGACATCGACAACGGCATCGCCGTTGCCAACGCGTGGCCGCTGCGACCTCAGGGCAATCCGAACCGCCTCACGGAGGAAAGGGTGGCGCTGATCGCCAGCCGCCACTTCGTCCTCGAACGCATCGACCTGCCGCCGGGTTCGAGCTGGGCGTTGCTGGCGGAGCCGGAGACCTGGATCCTCGTTCTCGACGGTCATGCCGCGATAGGGCTCGCCATGGTATCGATCGGACAGGCCCTCTTCGCCGGTGGTGGCCGCAACAGCATCGAGGTCGGGGCCGATGGACTGGCCGTCCTGATTGCGTATCCAGCGGCCCGCCCGGTTGCATCACTCCTGCAGCGGCTCGGCGGCACTTCCGCCGAATCCATTCAAGCAGCGACGCGTGGGGCCGCACGACTCACAGCCCTGTCGGAGGCATCGATATGACGCCGCCCCGCAAGATTGCGCTGATCGGCAATTCGTTGCCTCGCCGCTGCGGCATTGCGACGTTCACGACCGACCTGCACCGCGCGATCTCGAACTCCGCAGCACATCCGCAAGCTCGTATCGTGGCGATGACCAGCCGCGATCAGACCCATGACTATCCGGCCTCGGTCATCCTGCAGATCCAGGACGACGATCTCCAGGACTATGCGCGCGCCGCAGCAGCCCTCAATGCCGAGCGCTTCGACGTCGTCTGCCTTCAGCACGAATTCGGCATCTTCGGCGGCGATGCCGGCGTCTACATCCTGGAATTGTTGTCACGCCTGACCATGCCGGTCGTCACGACGCTGCACACGGTGCTGGCAAGACCGAGCGCGATCCAGCGCATGGTGACCGAGCGTGTCGTGGAGACGTCTGCGAAAGTCGTCGTGATGGCCGAGAAGGGGCGCGAGCTGCTCCATGGTGTCTATCGCGTGCCTCAGGAGAAGATCGAGGTCATTGCCCATGGCATCCCCGACTTTCCCCTGGTCGCGTCGGAGCCGGCGAAGGCAAGATTGGGGTTCAGCGGACGCTCGGTCATTCTGACATTCGGCCTGTTGTCGCCCAGCAAGGGCATCGAGGTGATGATCGATGCCGTCCCTTCGATCCTGAAACGACGGCCGGATGCGGTCTACGTCGTGCTCGGCGCGACGCATCCGAATCTGGTCCGCAATGAAGGCGAGGCCTATCGCGAGAGGCTGATGGCGCGCGTGCGCGAACTCGGCGTCGAGAACCACGTCGTATTCCTCGACCAGTTCGTCGATCAGGCCACGCTGCTCGAATTCATTTCGATGTGCGACGTCTACGTCACGCCCTATCTCAACGAAGCGCAGATGACGTCGGGGACACTCGCCTACAGCTTCGGCCTTGGCAAACCGGTCGTCTCGACCCCGTATTGGCATGCGCGCGAGCTGCTGGCCGAGGGGCGCGGCGTTCTCGTTCCCTTTGGCGATGCGGCGAGGATCGGCACTGAAATCGCGGATCTGCTGACCGACGACCGGCGTCGACAGGCGATGTGCGAGCGGGCCTACGCCGCAAGCCGCTCGATGACATGGCAACGCACCGCCGAGCGCTACATCACCGTATTCGAGCACGCGCGGCAGGGTCACCGGCTCAAGCTGATCGCGCAGACCGTGCCCGATGTGATCGCACCACTGCGTCCGTCCCCGCCGCCTCCCGACATGCGATTGGAGCATTTTCTGTCGATGTGCGACGACACCGGGCTGTTTCAGCACGCCGTCCATTCGGTGCCGGATCGCGCGCACGGCTATTGCGTGGACGACAACGCCCGCGCCTTGCTGTTGGCCTGTGCGCTCAACGGACCGGGCGAGAAATCGATGCCGGACGGGCTGATCGCGCGCTTTGCCGCCTTCGTGCAGCACGCATGGAATCCCGACACAGGGCGATTTCGCAACTTCATGGGCTTTAATCGGACCTGGCTCGAACCCAGTGGCTCCGAGGACAGTCATGGCCGGACCTTGTGGGCACTGGGCGAGTGCACACGCAGCGACGCCAGCCTTTCCCGCCGCCGCTGGGCGCGCGCCCTGTTCGCGCAGGCATTGCCGGCCGCGGAAAGCTTTCGATCCCCCCGCGCGGCGGCCTTCACGCTGCTCGGTCTCGACGGCTATTGCACAGTGGCCCCCGATGATCACCACGCGCGGGATGTCCGCCGGGCTCTTGCCGAACGGCTGCTGTCGGCCCTGCTATCGGTCGAAACACCGGACTGGCCCTGGTTCGAGGAGGGCCTCGCCTATGACAATGCGCGCCTGCCGCAGGCCTTGATCGTTACAGGCATGGCGATGCAAACATCCGTCCACACCGACGCTGGGCTGAGATCGCTGCGCTGGCTGATGACACAACAGACCGCACCGGCAGGCCATTTCCGTCCCGTCGGCACCGACGGTTTCGGCGAGTTGCGGAAGCCGCCCCACAGCTTCGACCAACAGCCTCTGGAGGCGACGGCGACCATTGCGGCCTGCCTGGCTGCCTACCGCGCAGACGGAGATGCGGGATGGAAGACCGCAGCAACCGGCGCCTTCGCCTGGTTTCTCGGCAGCAACGACCTGTCGGTCGCACTCGCCGATTCCGAGACCGGCTGTTGCCGCGATGGATTGCACTTCGATCGCGCCAACGAGAATTGCGGAGGCGAGTCGGTCGTGTCGTATCTGCTGGCGCTGGCCGAGATCCGTCAGCTGGCGCGCGCCGACATTAACCCGACCAATCCCGTGACTCTTCGCGCCATCGGCGCCTGACCCAGCATTCGCCGCGCCAAACAAGGGGCACCCCGTTGCACGTCACCTTTCTCAATCGGCAGGCGCTCTATCTGCGCCCGGATCCCGCCCGCGTGATCGTACGCCCGTTCAAGCCGGCGACCGAACCGCGCGATCTCAACCCGACCGACAAGACGCGCGCCAATCACATTGTCGATCGTGTTCTCCGGCTGGATCCCGCGGATGCGGCACGGCAATTGGCGGAAGTCCTGGAGAATTTCGAGGGCCGGCACCGCAACCTGCTGGAAGCATTCGAGCTCCGTGCCAACGAAATGGAAGACGCGCTCGCCGCGCACTGCACCTTCTCAAAAGTACAGCGGCAGCTCGTCGGCGCCTATTTCATGCATGAGTATTCCTTCGAGGCGTCGGCACTGTTCAATCCCAGCATCGTCCCGCATCCCGATCAGTCGGGAACACCGGCAGGCAGCCTGCGCTTCATCCTCAGCCTCCGCGCCGTCGGCGAAGGACATATCTCGTCACTGACGTTTCGTGCCGGCACCGCCGCGGCCGACGGCAGCATCGTCATTGCGCCGACGACCCGGCTCGCATCGACACCGCAGCTCAAGTCCCGCGTCCCCGGACCGATCGGAGACGAGGTCGAGGTCGTCTTCAATCCGGTCCAGGACATCAGCGAGCGGGTGATCTTTCCGGTGACGGAGTCGCAGTCGAACGGCATCGAGGACGCCCGCTTCGTCGCATTCAAAGACGGCGCGCGGACGACCTACTACGCGACCTATACCGCCTACAAGGGCACGGCGATCCGCTCGGAGCTGATCGAGACCAGCGACTTCCTGTCGTTTCGGATGTCGCCGCTGCATGGCTCAGCCGCGCGCAACAAGGGCATGGCGCTGTTCCCGCGCCGGATCGACGGCAGGTACGCCATGATTGCTCGCCAGGACAACGAGAATCTCCATCTCGTCTACTCGGACGACCTCTACAGATGGGACGGTGGGCAGGCGATCATGAAGCCGCAATTCCCCTGGGAGTTCGTCCAGATCGGCAATTGCGGGTCGCCGATCGAATTGGACGAAGGCTGGCTGCTGCTCACGCACGGCGTCGGCCCGGTCCGCAAATATTCGATCGGCGCCGTTCTGCTCGACAAGCAAAATCCCTACAAGGTGCTGGCGAGATCGAGCGAGCCGCTGTTGCGGCCGGAACCAGCCGAGCGCGAGGGATACGTTCCGAACGTCGTCTACACCTGCGGGGCGATGCGGCACCATGAGCAGCTCATCTTGCCGTATGCGGTGTCCGACAGCTTTTCGAACTTTGCGACGATCAAGATTTCGGCGCTGCTGCGAGCCCTGTCCTGACTCCCAGGCCGCCCACGTCCGTTCAAGACAAACCCCAAAGGACAGAAAATGGCGCGCGAGACGATCTATTTCGTTCAGGCGTTCATCGCCGGCCGGGGAGGACGCCCGAAAGCCGAGACTCCGATCGCCTGCAAGACGGAAGCAAGCGCGCTCCGCACCGCGGAACGGCTGGCGCCGAGCAAAGCGGGCGTCATGGCCTTCTCGTCTTCGGGTGATCCCGACATGGGTGACTACGACGACGAGCCGACCGTCTTCTTCCGCCACGGCGAGCTGCCATCGGCGTTCGACTGAGATGGGCTGTTCTGTCGTTGCCCGCGGCTGCCGCAATGCGCCGTCGACGCTGGCCAGCCTCTCCGCGGCGCTATCGGCATGGGCCGGCGCCCAGGCCAGCCGCGACACTTATTCATGGGGCTTGGAGCGAACGGACTTGCAATCCTTTTTGGCGTAGCCAAGTTGAGTTTGGGGCAGGTCGACGTTTCGAAACCGTTGCCCTGAGCGAGATTGCCCTGAGCGAGCGCTCGATACGGACGATAACACCGGCGCGGCCTGCTGCAGTGCGCGTCGCGGGCTAGATCGATACGAGCCATCGTCATCCAACACGTATCGATGGCCCCGCAGGGGTGGCCTGCATCTCGACAACCTGATCGGTCCCATCACATGATTGAGTTTCCAAACCACAGCCGCTCCTATGACCGCACGCGACGTGCCGTACGGTTCTGGGGATATGACAGCGCGATGGAAGCATCGTTCTTCGTCGACGAAGGCGCGTTGAGGCGCCTTCAACCCGATGCCCGCCCCGACGAATCCGGCTTTCTGACCGCGTTCGATACCAACCGCGATCGCATCTGCGCCGCTGCCGCCAGGCTCTATGTCCGCGGCAGCAGAGGCTCCTACGATCTCGTCGCAGCCAACTTCTGACTTCGATCCTGCTGGTGATCGATCAGCGCGGCCGGTGGTGACGCGGCTCGACGCCCACCGATGCGGCGTCTCTCATCAGACCTCGGCGTGGCCCTGCGGGTCGATCAGCCGGTTCATCCGCTGGGCGGCGGCAAGCGCGAAGCGCACGGTCATCAGCTTGCGCGTCGGCGCCGGCAATTTGTGCTCGGGCGCCTCGCAATGCAGATGGGCGCCATAGGCATCCGCCACGATCAGGCCGGTGCTCTCCGGGAACAGCTCGCACGGCAGATCCTGGGTGAAGGCGAAGAACAGCCGGTCGCAATGGGCCCGGTAGTCCTCCCATTTGTGATCGGCGCGGAGATCCTCCAGCGACGACTTGATCTCGACGATCCAGATCTCGCCGCGCTCGTTCAGCGCCACCAGATCCGCGCGCCGTCCCGACGGCAGCGGCAGTTCGCTGACCGTGGCGAAGCCGAGCGAGCGCAGCAGGCGCGAGGTTCCGCGCGCGATCGCCAGCGCGGTCTCCGATTGGCGGCGGTCGACCGGAACGAGGCTGATCCTGGCGGCTGACGATTCCATGATCGCAGCATAGCCGATTCCACGTCGGCCCCAAGCCCCCGCCTCATCGCGGAACCGGAACCCCGGCGGCGCTCTCCGCTTATCAAGCGGCCGCCGGCCAAGGCGGCGCAACGGGGCGCCGTCTATGATCGACGATCTCTGGTACAAGAATGCCGTGTTCTACTGCCTGTCGGTCGGCACCTATATGGACGCCGATGGCGATGGCATCGGCGACTTCAAGGGCCTGACCCGGCGGCTGGATTATCTGCACGGCCTCGGCATCACCGCGATCTGGCTGATGCCGTTCCAACCGTCACCGCAGCGCGACGACGGTTACGATGTCGCCGACTATTACGGCGTCGATCCGCGCTACGGCACGCTCGGCGATTTCGTCCAGTTCACCCACGGCTGTGAGCAGCGCGGCATCCGCGTGATCATCGATCTCGTCGTCAACCACACCTCCGACCAGCATCCCTGGTTCCAGTACGCGCGCCGCTCCGACACCTCGCGCTATCGCGACTGGTATGTGTGGTCGGACAAGAAGCCCGCCAATGCCAACACCGGCATGGTGTTTCCCGGCGTGCAGAAGTCGACCTGGACGCGCGACAAGGAGGCTGGCGCCTGGTACTTTCACCGCTTCTACGACTTCCAGCCCGATCTCAACACGTCGAATCCCGAGGTCCAGGCCGAGCTCCTGAAGATCATGGGCTTCTGGATCCAGCTCGGCGTCTCCGGCTTTCGCATGGACGCGGTGCCGTTCGTGATCGCGACCAAGGGCGCCGGTGTCAAGAAGCCCGCCGAGCAGTACGACATGCTCCGGACCTTCCGCGAATTCCTGCAATGGCGCCAGGGCGAGGCGATCATCCTGGCCGAGGCCAACGTGCTGCCCGAAACCGACATGGCCTATTTCGGCGACGACGGCGACCGCATGCACATGATGTTCAACTTCCACGTCAACCAGCATCTGTTCTATGCGCTGGCGGCCTCCGACACGCGGCCGCTTGCCAAGGCGCTGGTCGCCACCAAGCCACGACCTGCGTCGGCGCAATGGGGGCTGTTCCTGCGCAATCACGACGAGCTCGATCTCGGGCGCCTCACGAAGCAACAGCGCCAGGCGGTGTTCGATGCGTTCGGCCCGGACAAGAGCATGCAGCTCTACGACCGCGGCATCCGGCGGCGGCTGGCACCGATGCTCGGCGGCGACCGCCGTCGCATCGAGCTCGCCTACAGCCTGATGTTCACGTTGCCCGGTACGCCCGTGATCCGCTACGGCGACGAGCTGGCCATGGGCGACGACCTCGCGCTGCCCGAGCGCAACTGCGCGCGCACGGCGATGCAATGGTCGACCGAGCCGCATGGCGGCTTCACCAAGTGCGAGACCTCGGTTGGGCCCGTCATCGGTCACGGGCCCTATGGCTACGAATACGTTAACGCCGCCAAGCAGCGGCGCGATCCGAACTCGATGCTGAACTGGACCGAGCGCATCGTCCGCATGCGCAAGGAGGTGCCGGAAATCGGCTGGGGCGATTTCGAGGTGATCGCGACCAAGGATCCGGCGGTGCTGATCATGCGCTACGACTGGCGCAACAACTCCGTGCTGTTCGTGCACAATCTCGATGAGAAGCCGCGCGAGATCGCGTTCGATGCCGGACTGCCTGATGATGCCGGAAAGCTGCTGATCAACCTGCTCGCCGAGGACCACAGCCACGCCGACGCGCGGGGGCGGCATACATTGGTGCTCGAACCCTACGGCTATCGCTGGTACCGGGTGGGCGGGCTCGACTATCTGCTCCGGCGCAGCGATATCGAGACGCGGAGCCCGGCGAAGCGGCCGCGAAAGGTGACGCGGCGCTCGTGGACCACCTAAGAAGGGTTCAACTGCTCTTGAAAGAGACGAAGCGGCTTAGTTGCTGCTGCTTGGCTCCGCGTCCCGTCTCTGGACGAGACTCTGAATCTCCGCCAGGGCTTGCAGGGCCATTTCGCAGGACTTGTCGACGAACTGGTCGCCGCGCGGCGTCAGATTGATTACGTCGCGCATTTCCGACTGGAACTTATGCCCCGCAAGATTTAATCGATTCTGCGCCGACGCTACGACATGACGGGTGATTGCTGGAGATTGCGCAATCTCCCCAAGTGCTGGACGATCATAAAGATAGATCGCAGCGAGATCGAACGTATCGCGCGCTGTGTATGTCGATGCACGATAGACTAATTTCTTGGTCGCGATTTCTGCTGGCCGCTCTGCGGGAATTGAGCGCTCGCCGAAGCTCAACTGGTACGTTGGATCATCCGTATATGTCGGGGCGTTCAGGAAGTCGATCTCACCAACATCTCGCAGGACGAGCTTCAGGTACTTTCCTGGCCATTGCCACGCATCACAAATGGACTTCGTGACCGGATTCAGATTGGGCGCGAGTCGCTTCAAAGCGGCGCTCGAGTCCAGAAATATATCCACATCATAACTGATGCGATGATCAAGACTCTGCGCCAGGGCGGTACCGCCACCAAAGGTCCAGGGTCCAGGGCCACCCGCCAGGCTATCAAGCGCAAGCAGCGCCTTCTGCATCAGGTCTTCCCACCTCGAAAGCCGCCATTTCCCTGACCCATCTTTCATTTTCCGACTCCGTGACCTGCCAAGTGTCGATTGCCTTCGAGAGATCTTCGAACGTCACGGCTTTATCGATAACGAGAGTATGGATGACGGAGACATCGACCTCATCGAAGAACGCCTGCACATGCAGTCGCCACTTTGGCTCGGAAGCCTCCGTCTTCAGACACGCCAGCAACGTGGCCTCGTCGATGCGGACCGGCATCGGCGTATTGATCGTGGTCACGGCGGCTGTCAGGTTGTCAAACGTCGATTGCGGCATCTCAATCACCAAGCTCCCAACCCAATTCTCGCGATCCGCCCAGCCACATCGTCCGCTTTCAGCCCATGGGCCACGAACGGCACTCTCGAACCCTCCGCTACGCTTCTGCAAATTGTACCATGTTGTCCCTTGGAAGCCCCTTGGAAGGCCCCTTGGAAGGCCGAAGATTCGTCGGCACCTGCCGCGCAATATGGTGCCATTCGGAGAACGCCACAACGGCCTTGCCGGTACATGGTTGACGCGGAGGAACGAGGCGCCTGCGGTGGCCGTCGCGAGAGGATAAGGCCGATGCGAGCCGCTCGGCTCCTCCAAAATCACTGTCGTCCCAGCCGAGCCCCGGGTCGCGCAGCGACGTCGGGGCGCAGAGCCGGGACGACGGCGGGAAGGTGATGACGGCGTCAAACTTGACGATCAGGCGTGAGCGATGATGTCCGGAGACAGCGAGCGCGTTCCGATCACCACGCCCTCATTGCCGCGCAGATCGAGCGTGCCTTCGATCTGCTCGCCGTCGCGGTCGAGCCAGGTCGAGAGCAGGATCTCGCCGTCGAGGCCCGAGCCTTCCGTAGCGATCGCGACCGGCTCGTCGCCGAGATTGAGCGCGACCGTGATCCCCTCGCCATCGCCTTCGCGGCGATACAGCAGCAGATCGCCCTGCGCCGCGACCGGCCGGTAGCTGCCAGCGACGAGCACCCGATGCGTCTTCCGCAGCCGGATCAGCGCGCGATGGAGATTGAGGATCGAGCGGTGGTCCGCCGTGAGATTGACCACGTTCTCATGGGTGAAATCGTTGGCCACCGGCAGCCACGGCGCCGCACTGGTGAAGCCGGCTTGCGGCAGCGCGCTCCATTGCATCGGCGTGCGGCAGCCGTCGCGGCCGACGCCGATGCCGGGCACGTTCTTCTCGAACGGATCGCGCACCTCGCCCGGTGTGATCTCGACCTGATGCATGCCGATCTCATCGCCGTAATACAGCGTCGGCGTGCCGCGCAGTGTCAGCAGCAGCATTGCCGCGACCCGCGCCTGGTCGAGGCCGACGCGACTCACCACCCGCGGCCGGTCGTGATTGCCGAGCACCCAGTTCGGCCACGCGCCCGGCGGCAAGGCCGCCTCGTACTCGGCAATGATCCTCTCGATATCACGGGCGTGCCAGGGCGCGGACAACAGCGCGAAGTTGAACGGCAGATGCGCGCCGGTAAGGTCCTTGCCGTAATAGGTCATGAGCCGCTCGACCGGCAGGTAGATCTCGCCGATCAGCACGCGGCCGTCGAACTCGTCGATCACGCCGCGCATCTCCGCCACCACCTCGTGCACCTCGGGCTGATCGGCGGAGTAGCGCGACAGGATCTGCTCATGCGGCGGCCGGCCGCCGTGATAATCGGGATTGGCCGGATTGTCGCGGAACTGCGCGTCCTTGATCAGGTGCCAGATCACGTCGACGCGAAAGCCGTCGACGCCCTTGCGCAGCCAGAACCGCATCACGTTGTAGATCGCCGCGCGCACCTGCGGATTGCGCCAGTTCAGATCCGGCTGCTGCGCCAGGAACGCGTGATAGTAGTATTGCCCGGCGTCAGAATCGAATGCCCAGGCGCTGCCGCCGAATTCCGACAGCCAGTTGTTGGGCGGGCCGCCGTCGGGAGCCGGATCGCGCCAGATGTACCAGTCGCGGTGCGGATCGTCGCGCGAGCGCCGCGCCTGCAGAAACCACGGATGCTGATCGGATGTATGGTTGGGCACGAGGTCGAGGATGAGCTTGAGGCCGCCGTCATGGGTGGCCTTCACCAGCGCGTCGAAATCGTCCATCGTGCCGAACAGCGGATCGATGCCGGTGTAATCGGCGATGTCGTAGCCGAAATCGGCCATCGGCGAGGTGAAGATCGGCGACAACCAGATCGCGTCGACGCCGAGCGTCAACAGATGCGGCAGGCGATGGATGATGCCGGCGAGATCGCCGACGCCGTCGCCATCGCTGTCCTGGAACGAGCGCGGATAGATCTGGTAGAAAATCCCCTCGCGCCACCAGGCGCCACGTTCCGCCATCTCGACCACTTTCCTGTTCGCCGACGTGCGGCTCCAACGCCGGAACCGGCGGCGGGTTCACGAGCGGCGCGCCATGGCCAGCCGCACCGGGATTCGAGCCACTCTGCGGCCGTGTTTTTTGCTTGGCGCATTGCGAAAAATCGGCATGCTGGCGCCATGAGCGAAGCGAACCAGACCAAGGCCAAGGCCGGCGCGATGATCGTGCCGGTCACGCCATTCGAGCAGAACTGCACCGTGCTGTGGTGCGAGGCGACCAGGAAGGCCGTCGTGATCGATCCCGGCGGCGACGTGCCGAACATCCGCGAAGCGATCGCCAAGGCCGGCGTCACCGTCGAGAAGATCTGGCTGACGCACGGCCATATCGACCATGTCGGCGGCGCGGCCGAGCTGCGCGAGGCGCTGAAGGTGCCGATCGAAGGTCCTGACATCGCCGACAAGTTCCTGCTCGACAATGTGGTGACCAGCGGCGCGCGCTTCGGCATGACGGGGGTGCGCGATTTCACGCCGGATCGCTGGCTTCAGGAGGGCGACCGGATCGAGATCGGCGAGCTCGTCTTCGACATCCTGCATTGTCCGGGACATTCGCCGGGCAGCGTCGTGTTCTTCAACAAGGAGATCCGCTTCGCCCATGTCGGCGACGTCTTGTTCAACGGCTCGGTCGGCCGCACCGACCTGCCCGGCGGCAGCCACGAGACGCTGATCCGGTCGATCACGCAGAAGCTGCTGCCGCTCGGTGACGACGTCGGCTTCATCTGCGGCCATGGCGCCGGATCGAGCTTCGGCCAGGAGCGGATGACGAACCCGTTCCTGACCGGCGAGTTCTGAAAGCCTGCTATTTCAGGCCGGCCGCCTGCAGCGCCCGGTCGATCACGGCGGCGACATCGATCATGCGACGGCGCTGCTGCGCCGGCGGCGACGGGACGACGGCCATGGGCTTCGGATCCGGACCCGGCTGCGCGTCGGCCGGCGTCATGTCGATCGCCTTTTCGATCGCCTTGGCCACGTCCGGCTTCGCCACCGAAGGTTTCGACAGCAAAGGCTTTGACACGGACAGTTTCACCTCGACCAGCGGCGCGTCGGCGGAGTTTGCGCCGGCAGCCTTGTTGTCGCTGGCCGGCTGCACCGGACCCGCAAGCTCGGATTTCGGCTTCGGCGACCTGACCGGCGCGGACCGGACCGGCTTTCGATCGCGCGGCGGCCGCGCCTGCGTTGCCTTCGGCAGCGATGTTTTGG
>JBARNF010000622.1:0-3665 GCA_049802835.1 Bradyrhizobium sp. | reverse complement strand
GCTGCAGAATTGTTGCTTGCCGCATGAGGAGCGCCGCATCGTCCGCGCTGGTCCTGGCGATCGAGGCCACGCCGCTCGCAATACATCCGACAACGAAAAGTAGCCCAATAGCCCAGACGTTGGCCGGGTCATCGACCATGAGCGTATAGCGCGGCTCGGTAAAAAAGAAATTGTACGCGAGCGCTCCGAGGACTGCTGAGCAAAGGGATGGCCCCAACCCGAGGGCGACGGCAGCGACGACGACGGGTATGACATAGACGAGAGAAAGATTGGGTATGGTTACCCTGCTGTCCAACCCGACGGCGATGACTGTTGCAAAGCCCGTCATGACAACTGCAGCAAGATATCGCACCGCGATTGGAGCACTTGACAGTCGCAAAATTTGAAAGGGATCGGAATCTGCGATCTGGCTTGCCTCGTTCGGCAACGTTGCTTTCGGAGTGGTCATGGCAATTGGCCTTTTGGAAGGCGGGCGCTCGCTGGTGTGGTTCTCGTTTATATGGTCATGGACCAAGGAGTGTCGAGCGCCAGGGATCTCCGATACTCCACAACGTGCATATGTTTTCAAGACGCTCGCGCCAGCAACGTTATAGGAATTTCATAGTTGCAGCGCGATGTTCGATCTCCCGCCGCGGAACAGCAGACTGATGTCCGATCCGGGTCAAAAACACGACTTGGGGTCTACGTCGGCTCTCGAACAGGGGCCGGACGTTCTGAACAAGTGACCACCGGCAGCACGACGGTCTGCGGATCCGCTATTGGGTCATGCGGCCTCGTTGCTGCGCGGAGGGCACAGCAGTGGCGGAATGGTTCTGTCGCGAATGCACCAGGTGACGCATTTCAGAATTGAACCTGGCTCAGCGTCTGCAAAAGGACCTGCGGCGTCTCGCACCATTGTCGTCACCGGCACAA
This sequence comes from Bradyrhizobium sp., assembly GCA_049802835.1. Classification (GTDB taxonomy): domain Bacteria; phylum Pseudomonadota; class Alphaproteobacteria; order Rhizobiales; family Xanthobacteraceae; genus Bradyrhizobium. The sequence goes on along the minus strand of JBARNF010000622.1, from coordinate 2,753 downwards.
GCCACGGCATTCCACGGCGCGACCGCAGCAGCGCGGCGTCATCGCGGGCGAAGCGATGCGATCCAGGGGCCGCACAAAAGTCTGGATTGCTTCCGCCTACGCCCGATCGGCTTCGGCGGACACGTCGGCGCAAGGGCGCCTCGCAATGACCTCGACAATGCAGCGCGCGCAGGATGGGCAAAGGCGCCTTGCTCTGCTACAGCCGCGGGTGACGATGCAACGGCGCCGTGCCCACCATTCCAAACCGATGCACCCGCCTCAACCGGACAGCCGGCCGGATCCCAGAGTCCGAGAAGGGCCATGAACGGGAAGCCGACGACCTATCTTAACATCTACCATAGCTCCGTTTCGCAACGTTGCTACGTATCGTTCCCGTCATACTCCCGTCGTGCTGCTTTCACTTCATGCTACCCGGCAGGCTTGAACTCGTCGCTCCCTCCGAAACATCCGGCATCATATTTTTGCGACGCCAGTCCCCCGAACGCGATGCCCGGTATCGCTCCTCACACAGTTTTCAACTAAGGCTGGGATATGGAAAAACGAAGATTCTTCGGTCGCCCCGCGGGTTTGACTGTGGCCAAGATCATCTTGCTGACGGGCGCCGAATGCCACGATGCTGCGCGACTTTCGCACGTGATTACAGATGTTGCGCCACTTGAACTTGCCGGGCCGAATGACCTGACCTTCATCGAAAGCAACAAATACGTCGATGCCTTGGCGACGACGCGCGCCGCAGCCTGCCTCATGCTTCAGCGCTTCGAAAGTCACGCGCCAAGCACCCTCATCCTGCTGCCCACGGCGCAGCCATATCGCGGCTTTGTCAACGTACATAGTGAACTTTACCCTCAATCCTTGCGTCCGACCTCCCCGTTCGAAACCAACGACATCGCGCAGGGCTCAACCATCCATCCGACTGCGCGCCTTGGGAGCGGAATAACGGTTGATCCAGGAGCTGTGATCGGGCCTCGGGCTGAGATTGGAGCGGGAAGCATCATCGCCGCGACGGCCGTCATCGGTCCGGACGTCGTGATCGGCCGCGATTGCACAATCGGCGCGGGATGTTCAATCACGCATACGCTTATCGGCGAGCGCGTGGTGATCCATCCCGGATGCCGCATCGGGCAGGACGGCTTTGGTTACATCGCCGGTGCCACGCAGCAGAAAGTTCCGCAAACTGGGCGAGTGATCATCCAGAACGACGTCGAGATCGGCGCCGGGACGACGATCGATCGTGGCGGCATAAGGGACACGATCATCGGAGAGGCGACGAAAATCGACAATCTCTGTCAGATCGGCCACAACGTCGTCATTGGTCGCCATTGTGTTATCGTCGCGCAGTCGGGTCTCAGTGGCAGCGTGACGCTCGAGGATTTTGTCGTCCTCGGTGGCAGGGTTGCGATTGCCTCCCACGTTACGATCGGCAGGGGTGGGCGCGTGGCCGGGGGCTCGGGCGTTATGAATGACGTTCCGCCGGGAAGAACTTGGGGTGGCTATCCGGCCCGGCCGAGAATGCAATGGATGCGGCAACTGGTGACATTGGCTCGACTGACCAAATCCGGCGATAAGACCGAGGCGCCTTCAACACTTTCCGATCAGAGCTGAAATCCATCGATGCGGCCCTGCGGGCAGTCTGATGGTGGCCGGAAACATCGCTGAGCGGTTCGTAGTTCGTAGTTCGTAGGGTGGGCAAAGCAGCCGCCCGCAGGGCGGTCGCATGCCCACCATCGCTCCACACACGAGAAAGCGGAATGGTGGGCACGGCGCGCCAGAGAGCGCAGCATGAGGCACGCACCGTTGCCTGCACGCCTTTGCCCACCCTACCCTTCTGCGCGGGAATCGCGACGGAGTGATAGGCCGCCAGCCAGCTGCTACTTCTTCCCGCTCTTCGTCGTGTGGGACTGCGAATGGCTGTGACTGTGGGAATGGCTGTGCGCGTGCCCGTGGTCCGGCGACGGCTCGATCGGCATCATCGCGACGTGGCCGTGGCGGACGCCGCGCTCGGCGATGACGTGGTCGGCGAACGCCTTGACCTCGCGGCGCTCGCCCTTGAGCACGGTGACCTCGAGGCAGCTCTCAGAATCGATGTGGACGTGCAGGGTCGCCTGGGCAAGGCCGGAATGATCATGCGCCTCCTGGGTCAGCCGCTTCGGCAGCTCGCGCGCGGCATGATCGTAGACGTAGCTTAGCGTGGCGATGCAGTGGCGGCTGTCGCCGGCCGCTGCGTCGGCGGTTTCGAGGCCGCTGCGCAGCAGATCGCGAAACGCCTCCGAGCGGTTGTCGTAGCCGCGCCGGGCCATGAAGGCATCGACCTCGGCGAGGAGATCGTCGTCGATCGTGATCGTCAGGCGCTGCATGTCCCGTCTCCCTGAGCTGCGCGGCAAGCGCCTATCCACCGGATGAGTATGATGTTTTCACGTTGACATCATACCGGTGTCACCTTAGCGTTCTTTAACACTCGACATCAGGGCGAACCAAGTGAGCGTGTCGCGGGCCAACGAAGGCTCGCGGCAGATGATGACGCACGCCCGATGACGAGATCGAGGGGCGTGACGATGCGGTGGCGTGGGGCGAGTGTTGGCGTGCTGATGGCAGCATTGGCACAGCAGGCAAACGCCCATCCGGAACGGGCCCCAGCCGAGTTGCCGACGGTCGACGTCGATGCTCCCCGACGCACGGCCAAGCCGAAGCGACAGGTCAGGCGCGACGCACAGCGGCCAAAGCCGGGCGCCGCCCGTGCGGCGACGGATGTGACG
>JBARNF010000621.1:0-3507 GCA_049802835.1 Bradyrhizobium sp. | reverse complement strand
CTACGATCCCGCCAGTTTCACGCCGCCGCCATCGGCGCCGGTGCCCGCGAATTCGGTGCCGCAATGGGCGTGGACCGCCGGCACGCCTTGGCGGATCGTCAGTCCAACCCTGTTCGGCACGCAGGCGGCCGGGCGCTTCGTCATCACGGACTATCAGAACGGCTATTTCTGGGGCGCCGGCGCCGCGCCGCCCGGCAGCTCTGCTGCGGGTTTCACCTTGCTCGGCTCGGTGACGCCCGAAGGGCGCGTGCTGTTCAACACCTTGTCGCGCGGCAACCTGACCAGCCTCTATGGCACAGCGAGCGGCAGCTCTTCGGGCGCGCAGATGATCGCCTCCACCTACGACGTCGCCGGAAATCTGACGGGGGATCTGGCGACCATGGCGCTGATCCAGCCCTATGCCGATACGCTGCGGTCCTCCGGCGGCCGCGTCGGTCTGGAAGCGGCGGAGGTGCTGTATCGGTTGTCCACGACCTCGCTCGGCTGGACCGGATCGATGGTCTCCGGCCTCGCCGCCCTCGACAATCTCAGCGGACCTTCGCTCAGCAATGCCATCAAGCAGACCCTGCCGGTGCTGACCGGCGCGGCCTCGCAGGCGACCTACGTCACCCAGCAGGCCTTCCGGCAGACGATGACCAACAGGGTCGAAGATGTCGGCGGTGCCGGTCCTGGTCGCAACGTCTGGGTGCAGCCCCTCGGGGGCACCGCGCAGCAATCGGGGCGCGACGGTGCTCCAGGCTACAACGCTTCCGGGGGAGGCCTGGCGTTCGGCGCCGACGCAGCGATCTCGTCGCGCGCGCTCATCGGCGGCGTGCTCGCCTATTCACATCAGACGATCACGGGGGGCGACGACGCCGTGCCGAACCGTCTCGGCATCGCATCCTATCAGCTGGGCCTCTATGGCACCTACGCGATTAGCCGCGACGTGACGCTGGACTATCAGCTCGACGGCGGGCTGAGCGACAATGGCGAAAGCCGGTCGTTGAGTTTCATGACCGCGTCCGCCGGCGGAAGCTACCGTTCTTATACGGGCCACGCCGGCGCAGGCCTCAAGACGCGTATTCCGCTGCAGGATGGTTTCGCGCTCATCCCGTCACTCCGGCTCGACTACGGCACTGTGCGCAGCGATTCTTATCGCGAAAGCGGCGCCGGCGGCTTCAGCCTCACCATCGACCCGCAGACCTATCAAGAGCTGACGACGACGGCCGGGTTGAGAGCCGTCTATCAGCTTTCAAGGCAGATGCGCCTGACCGGCGATGTCGGCGCTGGCTACAACGCGTTGAACCAGAGGCTGCAGAGCGGCGCCGCCTTCTCGGGTGGCGGCGATGGCTTCGTGACCCATGGCCTCGGTTTGTCGCCGTGGATCTATTCGGCAGGGCTTGGACTCGTGGCCGCCAGCAACGACCGGCTCGACCTCAGCGTTCGCTACGGCATCAACGCGACACCCTCCGGACTGATCCAGCAGTCGGGTCACGCGGTGCTGAAGATCAGGCTGTGACGCGCAGAGCTCGTGCCCATCTCCTCACGTGACGTCTTCGTCCTATTCGCGCCCGAAATAGGCCGGCAATCGCTGGTCGAGCCGAAATTTGAGCATCGAGCGCGCCATGTCGCGCAGCACAGTGTTGTTGGCAGCATCCGGCGGCGAAGCGGGGAAAGCGGAATTGTCGACGTCGCCGGCGTGGGACGGTGGGCCGACGCCGGAGGTCAGACGGGATAGTAGCGACTTGGAGCTCATCGCCGGCTCACGCGTCTCGAACGTCGTCCCGTCATAGAGCTGGATGTCCAGCATGATGAAGACATGCGTGTATCTGCCGAATCCCGCGCCCCGATTGATCACGCCGATTCCGGTGACCTCGTCGCCAACTGACGGTTCGCTGTCGGTTCGGCGGGTGACAACGAGGTAGTTCGCGCAGCCCGCTGAGCCGGCGACCTTCCTGACAATGGCAGCAAGCTTTCCGTTCTCGGCCTTGATCGGGCGTGATTGATAGTAGGAATCGAGCGCCCCTCTGGGAACAGCGATGCGGCGGACGCCGGCATCACCGGCGGCGGCCTTCACCCGCGCAAAGACGAGATCGTCAAATCCCCAGGACACGGGCACTTCGGCATATTCGTCACCCAGCCTGGTCAGGCCGTTCTTCTGCACCGTGAAAACATCGCCGAGCGCCGCGATCACACCGGTGTTGCACGGGCCGCTCTCGCGGACGGCCGTTGCGGGCTTGGCGGCCCTGGCAGCGGTGCCCGCTTCCTTCGGCGCGGACTTGGCGGTCAGCGGGGCTGGCGCCGATTGCGCCGACGCATTGGTGCACGACCAGAGCATGGCAATGATCAACGGCGCGAGCCGGCGTGAGATGGTCACTGGGAGAGCTCATTGAATTGAGGAGAAGGATCAAACCAAGGAACCTCGGTCGAGCCGAGCGAAAGCTGCACCCGCATCATTCGATCTTGAGATAGCTCGGCAGGTCGCGATCGAGCTTCGCTGCGACCAAGGTCCGCAGCCGCTCGCGCAAGACGGCGCTGGTCGCCGCAGCCGCGAGAGGCTCAGGGAAGTCGGCATTGTCGAGCTTGTTGAGAGGGTCTTCGGTGAGCCTCATGGTCTCAGCAAGCCTGGCGCCGGTATCCGCCGAAAATGAGCCGATCCTCTCGTAGGAATGGCCGTCAATCAGTGTGATGCTGACGTTCGCGAACAGATGGGAGTGCCTGAGCAGCGATCCAACACCTTGATTGTAGGCGCCGATGCCTCGGAGCCTCAGGGTCGTGTTGGGAATGGTCGTATCGAACCTGGTGACGACGAGATAGCGCGCGCAGCTCGCATTCGTCGTGACGTTGCGCACGATCGAGGTCAGGCTCTCCTTCGGATCGGGCAGGAAGCGCGATGTCGGATGGTAGTAGGTCTCGAACGCGCCTTTCGGGTAGCCGATCCTGCGCACGGTTGGGCCGCCACCGGTTGCGGCGCGCACGCGGGCCATCGCCAGGTCGTCCAGTCCCCAGCCCGCGAGGTTGACTTCGTGCTCTTCGGTTTCGAACACGGTAAGACCGAACTTGCTGACGGTGAGCTGGTCGTCGAGTACGGAAATGACGCCGAGCCGACAGGGGCCGCTATCGATGGCCGCCGGTTTCGCCGCTGACCTGGCCTTGCCGGCCGCCTTCTTGGCCGCCGGCCGGGCCTTGGCTGATTCTGCCGTTGTCGACGGAGCCTGGGCCCAAGCCGTGGTTGCGAAAGCAGTGGCGAGGGCGGCGAGCGCAAGACGGCGGAGCAGCATGAGCGGAACGGACATGGGTACGGTTCGAGAATGGCGAAGTGGTCGGGAACTCGAGCTTAGTTCGCCTGCGAATGCGCACGCAATGGTTTCCGATCGACACGCGTAAGATACGCGCTTGCACGCGCCGCGATCAGGAGTCCGCCGCCTGATGGCCATGCTTCCAACGATAATATTTCATCATCCGGCCGTGCAGCGGGTCGGCTTCCTCTTTCTCCAGTACGAAGCCTTCGCGTTCGTACCAGCGCCA
>JBARNF010000620.1:0-6458 GCA_049802835.1 Bradyrhizobium sp. | reverse complement strand
GAGCGGGCAGGTCGAGCGCCGCATCGGCGCGCTCAGGCCGGGTTACTACACGCGCATCGGCACGGCGGTGCGTCACGCGGCCGGCGAGCTCGCCGAGCGTCCCGAGCGCAAGCGCCTGTTGTTGGTGTTGACCGACGGCAAGCCCAACGACATCGATCACTATGAGGGCCGCTTCGCGGTCGAGGATACGCGCAAGGCGGTGCTGGAAGCGCGGCGCGCCGGCGTCGCGGTGTTCGGCGTGACGATCGATGCGGCGGCGCAGTCCTACTTTCCGACGCTGTTCGGTCGCGGCGGCTATGCCATCGTCGGCAACATCCGCCGCCTGCCCGCGGCGCTGCCGGCGCTGTACCGGAAGCTGGCGCATTGAGGGGCGGGCAGCGTTAGCGTGTGCAGGATGTGTCTTCGTTGAACTCGATACCTGACCGCACGCCGTGCAGCCTCTCCCACAACGGGAGTGGTACACCACCGTCGCGCTTAGTTCTGAAGCCTGAATCGATATCTGGCCCAACTAACAGCTGGCGTTTCCATCCCTATTGTCCCCCGTTACGTCGCCGGCTCGCGCAAATTGCGCAGCGACACGGGCAGGTGGGCCATCAGCTTGTCGAACTCGCCGGGATCGAGCTTCTCCCAGAGAATTTCGAAGATGCCGCGCGCTGCCCTGAGCGGATCGACCGGGAATTGCGGCGGCAGCTGACGGAAGATGTCGTCGACGAAATATTCGAGATGGCGGTCCTTGGTCGGCGTCGCCGCGTGATGCCAGCCCTCGTAGTAGATGCCGCGAATGAGCATCGGCAACTGGACGCCGAAATTCACGGCGACGGCCATCGGCATGCGGTCGCGCAGCACATGCAGCACGGCACGCAGCGCGTTGTAGGCCTGCTGCCGGTTTGCGAGCGCGAGCCTCTGCTCGACCGCCTTCAGCCAGATGTTGGTTTCCTGGACGGTGTGATCCAGGGCGGTCACGCCGGTCTCGCTCATGTGATTCTCCATGATGACAAGTGCATAGGACCGTTCGAGGGACGCCGAACGAGGCAACGGCAACGCCTGATTCGCTTGGACGCCTTGTCAGTAGGTGGTGCGTTCGGGCCGGCCGTGTTGACCTGTATCAAGTCACGATGTCGTGGTTGGACCGTGAGGTAAACGGCGGGTCAACGCCCGGCGTGGGCATTTACTATCCCGGTCCCGCCGAACCGGATACCGGCGGCTGGCAACCCATCCGTCGCAGCGAGGGGATCGCGGGGCCATGATCAGCAGTTCACTCTGACAAACAGCACACGACAAACAGCACATCGCGTTCTCGCGGCACCGAGCGCCCGAGTCTTGCATGACGTCACCCTCTTTCAAGTGAGAGGGCGCAGGGAAGGCCGGGAGCTCGCCGCCCCCATGGCCCCCGTGCGGAAAGAATGCACGGGGCAGGAACCACAGGTTCGGCCGAGACATCCCGGCCTTCCCTGCGCGATGGTGTTACGGCTTATACGCACTCTCCCCGGTGAACGGGCTGTCTTGCCACCGTCACCCGCGCGAGGCGTGAGCCTCATCGCGAGCTTGGCGCCAGCGTCGCGGCGCCAGGACCATGCGACTTCGCCGTCCGCTCCGTGCCGTTCGTCCGCAGGCATGACACCTGCTGCGACACGTCGCGTCCATCGCATCCCGCGCTCCACGTCTCGTGACGTTCGCGATACGCCCCTCTTCATGAGGCGGGATGCGCGGGAATGTCGACCTGATTTGCCCGACGACACAAGTGATTTGTTTGCGGCAGATGAGCACGACGGGCAGTTTGCGCATGACGGCCATGCTGATTCGATCTGCTCGGCTGGTCGGGCTTCATGGTTCGAGACGCGCCGCAAGGCGGCGCTCCTGACCATGAGGGTTGATAGTTCACCGGAGGGCAAACAGTCCGGCCGTTGAATGCGCTCTCTTCCTGAGGAGCCCGCGCAGCGGGCGCTCGAAGGATGGGGCTGCGGGGCACTCGTCCAGAGTTCCCCCTAAAGCGAGCTGTCGGGTGAAGCATCCCGAGATTATCGCCGGCTGGCGCTGCGCCTTCCGGTTGAACCGTAATCGCCACGCTTGTGCAGAACGCGTCTTCGCTTGCTCCGCGCGACAGACTCACCTTACATCGGAGTCGTTCGAGGCGCAGTGAACTGCGCACTCGATGCCCCTCAACTCACGAATCGACGTCGGCTCGCAATGCTCAAGTCTGCCCAAGAGAAGTCTGTTCACAACAAGCCTGCTCAAGACAAATCCGGCAAGGACCTGCCGCTGACCGGCTATGCCGTCGTGGTCGATGGTCAGATCAAGACCGAGTTCAAGACCAAGGAGGGCGCCCATACCGGCGCGCACGATCTGAAGCGTCGGTTCCCGATGTTGCAGATCAAGGTGTACGACGCGGAGACCAAGCAGACCCACGATATCGAGCTGGCGCGGGCGTAAGATCAACGTGCTGTGCACGGGCTTTGGCGCGACAAGAACGCAAAGCACCGACACCTTGTTGACGTCGTCGCAAGCGTATTTTGCCGATGTTTAGGCGCATGGGAACAATGTTCCTGATCTTGTGTAGCCGCGGAGACGGTAGCCGTTAATGCGCCCTCGCCCCTTGTGGGAGAGGGCATGCAAGACACAGCAGCGAGCTCGCTTGGGTGAGGGGTATGCATCCATGCGTGTTGCGTGTCGAGAGAGACCCCTCACCCGACCGAGTGCGTGGATGGGCCGGTGATGCCCTCTCCCGCAAGGGGAGAGGGCGCTGTATTGGGCAGCCTTGCTGCGGGGCCGATTGCGTCAACGTGTCCAGTTAGGGTCTGGCTCGCATTCCGCACCTCGCTGCGAAACGTCTTCGCCAGGTTCGACAGCGGCCGCGCCTCGGACCACAGCATGTAGGCGGACACGTTCGTGCTCGGCGTGAATGGCCGCACGACGAGATCATGTCCGCCCTGGCGCGGCGAGAACGGATCGACCACGGCGACGCCGACGCCGGCCGCGGCCAGCACGCAGGCCGTGTTGCAGTAACGCACCTCGACCGTGGGCTGGAACTCCGCGTCGGCTGCGCGAAAACTGTCGCGCACGGCTTCGCCGAGGCGCGTGCCGCGCTCGAGGCCGATCAGCGGAAAGCCAGCGAGATCCCGCGCCGAGATGACGGGCCGCTCCGCCAGGGGATGCTGCGGCGGCATCACGCACACCATCTCGCCGGTGTGGACGACCTCGTGGGCGATGCCGGGATGATCGGAAAGGCCGAGCGCAAAGCCGAGCTCGGCGACGTTGCCGAGCACGCCCTCGATGATGCCCTCGTAGCGCCTGACATCGAAGAACACGCGCGTCTGCGGGCGGCGGCGCAGTAGGCCCGACAGCGTCGGCGGAATGATGCTGTAGGCGAGCGGCGGCGTCGCCACGATCGAGAGATGACCCGTCTTCTGCTCGCGCAGGTCGCGCACGCGATTTTCGAGCCGCGCATGCAAGGTGAAGATCGCCTCGCTCTCCTCGTACAGCGCCATCGCCTCCGGCGTCGGGAACAGGCGGTTGTTGACCCGCTCGAACAGCGTGAAGCCGGCCTGCGTCTCCATCGCCTTCAGGGCGTTGCTGATCGCGGGCTGCGACAGCGACAGCTCCTCGGCGGCGGCGACGGTGGTGTGATGGCGGATGACGGCCCGCAGGATCTCCAGCTGGCGCAGGTTCATGGCATGGACGCCCTATAAGCCCGGGTGATGGTCTCGGCCAAAATATCATAGACCGAGACGCTCCCGACTGGTTGCAATTCCCGCGCCGGTTTCGCTTCATTGATCTTTCTTTTGCGCGTCGCAACGGGCGGTTCTGCCGCCCGCTTGAAAGGCACGACGCCCAGATCGGAGGCAGAGTTTGAGCCGTATCTTCCGCGCCGCCGCCGCCCAGATGGGGCCGACCCAGCGGGCCGACAGCCGCGAGCACACCTTGTCGCGCATGATTGGGCTTTTGGACCGGGCAGCGGGACAAGGCGCGAAGCTGGTGGTGTTTCCGGAACTCGCCTTCACCACCTTCTTCCCACGCTGGATTCTCGACGGTGAAGAGCTCGACGTCCATTTCGAGCGGAGCATGCCGAGCCCGGCGGTCGCGCCGCTGTTCGATCGGGCGCGTGCGCTTCGCGTCGGCTTCTATGTCGGCTATGCCGAGCTGACGCCGGACGGCCGGCGTTTCAACAGCGCCATCCTGGTTGATCCCGACGGCGAGATCATCAGCAAGTATCGCAAGGTGCATCTGCCGGGCTCGGTCGAACCGCGCCCGGGCGCCAAGTACCAGCAGCTCGAGAAGCGCTATTTCGAGTACGGCGATCTCGGCTTTCCGGCGGTGCGGACGGATGACGCGTGGGGCGGCGCCATCATGGGCATGATGATCTGCAACGACCGGCGCTGGCCGGAATCGTGGCGCGTGCTCGGGCTGCAGGGCGTCGAGCTGGTCTGCGTCGGCTACAATTCGGCAGCCTATGATCCGAACGGCGGCAGCACCGAGGATGCGTCGCTGCGTACGTTCCACTCCACATTGGTGGCGCAGGCCAATGCCTACATGAACGCGACCTGGGCGATCGCGGTGGCCAAGGCCGGCGACGAGGACGGCAGCGGGCTGATCGGCGGCTCCTGCATCGTCGATCCCAATGGCTGCATCGTGGCGCAGGCCAGGACGCTGGCTGACGAGGTCATCGTTGCCGACATCGATCTCGATCTGTGCAGGCAGGGCAAGGACAAGATGTTCAACTTCGCAGCGCACCGCCGACCGGATCAGTACAAGGTCATCACCGAGCGCGCCGGCGTGGTTGAGCCGGTCGCGATCGATTAGTTCTTTGGTCTGGGGGAGTTCTGCAGGATGCGCCGTTCGTTGTTTGCCGGTTTCGTCACCCTCGTGTCGCTCGTGGCGGCTGGCGCCGCAGAGCTTCCCGCGGACGTCAAGCAGTTGGGCGCGCTCAAGCTGACGGTCAATTCGACCTACGCGCCGATGGAATATCACGATCCCGCCACCAACGAGCTGAAGGGGCTCGACATCGATCTTGCCAACGAGCTCGCAAAGCGGCTGGGCGTGAAGATCGTCTGGAGCGAGACGTCGTTCGCCGAGCTCATCCCTTCGCTGCAGACCCGGCGCGCTGACTTCATCATCTCCGGCATCTCTGACCGCGCCTCGCGGCGTGAGACCGCCGACTTCGTCGACTACCTCGTCACCGGACCGCAGTTCTTCGTGCTGGCCGAAAGCGACGCCAAGGTCGCGACCGATCTGTGCGGCCGGAAGATCGGCACCACGCGCTCGACCAGCTTCCCCGCCGAGATCGAGAAATGGAGCAAGGCGGTGTGCGAAGCCGCCGGCAAGCCGGCTGCGCAATATGTGCCGGGCGAGAACTCGATCGACGTCCGCAACCAGCTGAAGCAGGGCCGCATCGATGCCGCCGTGCAGGGCAGCGAAACCTTGCCCTATGCGCAGTCTCAGGAGGCCGGCAAATATCGCATCGTCGGCGAGCCCATCGCCTTCGGTTATCAAGGCATCATGTTCCGCAAGGATGACACAGCGCTTCGCGAAGTCGTGACCGACCAGCTCAAGGCGATGATCGCCGATGGCAGCTACAAGGCCATTCTGGAGACATGGGGCCTCGGCGCCAATGCGGTGCGCGAGCCCATGCTGAACGCGGCGCCGCAATGAGCCGCAGCGAGGCGCTGGCCGACGGCTTCCCGGATCTGTCCGGGCACAGGCTCGCGCGCGAGGCGCATTGGGGCCGCTGGCTCGCGGCGGCCATCATCGTCGTGATCCTGCTGGCGATCGGACGCGCTTTTGCCAAGGGCCAGATCGAATGGTCCTATGTCGAGCGCTTCATCACCGCGCCGGTGATCCTGCGCGGCATCGTCAACACCATGATCATGGCCGTCATGGCGATGGCGCTCGGCATCGCGCTCGGCGTCATCGTCGCGATCATGCGGCTGTCGCCCAATCCGGTGCTGAAATCTGTCGCGGGCGGCTACACTTGGCTGTTCCGCGGCACGCCGCTGATCCTGCAACTGCTGTTGTGGTTCAACCTCGCGTTGGTGTTCCCGACGATCGGCATTCCCGGCCTGTGGACCGCGCGCGCCGTCGACGTGATGACGCCGTTCCTCGCGGCCTTGCTCGGGCTCGGCATCAACCAGGGCGCCTACACCTCCGAGGTGATGCGCGCCGGGCTGCTATCGGTCGACATCGGTCAATACGAGGCGGCGCAGGCGATCGGTATGAACAGGCTGCAGGCGTTGCGGCGGATCATCCTGCCGCAGGCCATGCGGGTGGTGATCCCGCCGCTCGGCAACGAGTTCATCGGCCTGGTCAAGGCGACCTCGCTCGCCAGCGTGATCCAGTATCCGGAGGTGCTGCACAATGCCGAAAACATCTACTACGCGAATTCGCGCGTGATCGAACTGCTGATCGTTGCCGGCTTCTGGTATCTGCTCGTCGTATCTGTTCTGACGCCGCTGCAGATGCTGCTC
>JBARNF010000619.1:0-4736 GCA_049802835.1 Bradyrhizobium sp. | reverse complement strand
CGCGCACTTCGGGCGCGCCCTGGAATGACGGGGATCGATCAGTGCCGTAGCCCGAGTTCTGATCTAGATCAAAGACAACGTGAGACGCTTAGCAAAAATCACAATCTGGCGATGTTGTTGGCTGCTTTCACGCCTCTGCGCAGGCCGTCAAGTCAGCTCGCATCGAGAGAGCCGGACTAACCGGTCTTTTTTGCCGAGGAGGAAACCATGGAACTGCACGCGCCCGCGGTGTGGCTTTTTTCAGTTTCACTGACGATTTTGGCGGTCGCACTTATCTGCGCCCTGACCGACATCTGGTTCCTGGGTGTGCAGGGCTCCTGGATAGCCATTCTCGCCTACGGCGTGCTTGCGATCGGCATCTTGGGCAAAGCCAAACTGTCCGGTGGCGAAGCCGACGGAATTTCCAGCACCTGAGCTCATAAACATGCCCGGCGCGTTGCTCGGCATGTAAATTCCCAATCGTGCCGTGGCGCCGTAGTCCGGGTCGAGCGCGAGCGAAACCCGGGGGACCTTGCGCGTCACAAGGAGTCCCGGATTTCGCTTCCGCTCGATCCGGGCTACGCTTGCTCTCGCGAATAGACCTTGGCTCGGATCGCGGAGGCCGCCGGCATCCGCGTTCTGCGCATCGCGCGCCGCCGGCAGCACGCGCGCTTTTCGGAAGCAAAGTTGGAGAATACCATGAAGCGACTTAGCAGGATGTCCAACAACCGGGCGCTGCTCGTTCTATGCGCCCTCGGCTTATTCGGCGCGAGTCTCGGCCCCGCCATGGCGGAGGAGCGCCGCCCGGCCTCGGCGACCTCTCCCTCACATCGTATTCTCATCCGAAATCCAGAGCCGTTCAACGATCCGAGAAAGGCAAAATCCAACAAGACAAGAGATCAAACAAGCACGCCGACCCCCTCGGCAAGTGGGGAAGTCGCGCTTGGTGGGCCCGATACGGCGGAACGTAAACGCAACAGCGCCAGTCGTCGGATAAAGCGTAGACCGTGATGGAGCAAAGGGCGGTGTCGCGATGGGCTCGGCGTGCTCCTATCCCGGTTCCGGAGGCGAGGAATGAACGAGGACGTATGGCAGCCACTCGACGGGCCGGTCGCGGATGAAATCGAAGACTTGAATCGCGCGACTCTGATGAACGTCGTCACCGGCCTGGTGAAGTCTCTCTTGGCGCAGCAGGCGCGGCGTGGCGATGGAAGGCCGCCCATCCCGGATGAAACTGCGCTGCGTCTTCTTCATCATGCCGCCACGCTGTTTCTGCTCGCGACGCCCGGACGCTATCGCGACCGCAAGGTGAACGTCAAAGAGAACGGGCTTGTTGTTTTTCGCGGCGCGCCCCGGCGAAACATCAACGCTCTGATGCGGGACTTCTTCCGCGACCTCGCTTCGCTCTGGGCGACCGGCGATGCTGTCGACGTCGCGTCCTACGCGCTCTGGCGGATCACCTGGATTCACCCGTTCAGCAACGGGAATGGACGAACGGCGTTTGCGTTTTCCTATGCCTGCCTATGTCTCAAATTGGGGGCTTTGTTGCCCGGCAGGGAAACCATGGTCGATCTTATCCTGGCGGAGCCGGCAAGATGCCGGAGCGCCTTGCGCATCGCCGATCGAGGATTGGCTGGGCCGAGCGGAGAACCCGACCTCGGCGCCATGAAAGCGTATCTCGACGATCTGTTACTGCGCCAGATGCAAAGCGTCGAAGCGAAAGCCGACTAGCATTCCTTTGGCAGATTGTTGACGCGACCTGGTGGTGAGACATCTCCGGCAGTGCGGACATTGCCGACGGGAGCGGAGGGCAGCGCCAGCCGCCTCTCCGCTTCCCCCATGTTTGAAGGCTAAAACTTGGCTGGTTTGAGCGGGGCAGACCCGACAAGAGGTGCGCGGCCCGCCTTCGGCAGAGGTATGCCATTCGGGGCGTTGGCCTTCGACTGAAATTTCCTTTCTGGGGTCCCCGTCTTCTTCCTACCTGTGCTGCTGCCTTCGTCTCCGGAACCTGAGCCGCCCGTCTTCCGCTTGGCCGGCGCCGCCGATGCCGTGCTCGTCGCCAATTTCGCCAACCCGGCGACGACGGCTATGGCTGCGGCAAGTCCAACCCCCATGGCGACGCGCCGGCTCGGGTCCCGAGTAGCCGTCTCTCGTTTTTCGTTTTCTTCATTCGCAATCATGTTTCTCTCCATCTTGGCTTTTGGGGTCTGATCGGTTCGAATTGAATCAGCACCGATCGGGCTTCACGGTTAAAATTCGGCTGGTCTGAGCGGAGCAAACCCGACAGTTGGTGTCGATCTGCGGCCCGTCGCCAGCGAAGATTTGTCTCGTTTGGAGTTGGGCTTCGGCTGAGATCTGCTGTGTGCGGAGTCCAATTTCCCTTTCCGGATGCTCAGCTCCTGATCCTCACTGCTCGATCACGAAGTTGTCGGGCGAGAGGTGATGAGTTTCGCGGCGCTTGGCGTACTCGCACATCATTTGCGATTGGTCTTTGGTGTTTTCGTGCGAACCGATTGCATCATGCCTCGGTCCTCATGCCCCAAAATGACGTGTCCACCGCCCGGACCTGCTTTTTGTTTCTGACTCTTTTGGAGAGCAGGAGTTGTTTTTGCTCCCTTACTTTTCTGCAATACCTCGCCCCGCATGTGCACCATGGGGTTGCCTTGGGCGAAATTCTCCGCCGAAACAAGACCAGAACTCGCACAAAAGAAACCGAGGGCGGACAGAACGAGCAACGCGCGGTTATGGGAAATCGTGCTAAGTGGTTTCAAGGTGCTCTCCATCTTCGGTCTGCAAAAAGCGCGCATGCTGCGGGCCGTGCGCCATCGGTAGAGCGGGGGGCGCAGCCTTCACGATCCAATACAACATCAATTCTTGAAAGCGATTTTGCGCCTGCCGATGGCACTAGGCTGCCAATTGATGGAGCGGGGACTTCGGTATGTCTCCGCTTTTTGGGCAGCTCTCACGCAAGCAATTTGCTTGACCGTGCGTGGACTCTACGCCTTTTTGGCGCCCATGCCTATGTCTATTTGGGGTCACCACCAGTAAGGCTCAGAGCGAGCGATGTTTTCCGGTTGACCTCCTCCCGCTTCGATGCCGGCGGCCGCCTACCCCGCCCGGTTCGGGCTCGTCAAGATGCGCCCGGGAAATGTTTTCGGCGCGATCAGACGTCCATGGTCGAGCACCGGCGCGCCGTGCACCCACACCATGTCGATGCCCGCCGGCGCGACCCACGGGTCGAGATAGTCGTTGCGCTCGGCCACGCTGTCGGGATCGAACAGCACCAGCGAGGCGTCGGCGCCGGCCCGCAGGGTCGGGTCGGGCAGATTGAGGAAGCGGCACGGCAGCGTCGCCATGCGCCAGACCATCTCGTGCAGCGGAATGCCCATTTCGCGCCCCATGCGCAGCGCCTTGGGAAAGGCGCCGAGCGCGCGCGGATGCGGCTTCTGCCCCGGCCCGGGCATCAGCCCGTCGGTGCAGATCGCCATGGTCGGCCGGCGGAAGAAGCGCTCCACCGTGGCGTCGTTGCCGTAATGGGTGATGATGGAAATCTCGCCGTCATTGTCGGCGAAGAAATCGAACACCGCGTCGTAGGCCGCCTCACTGTCGACGTCGACAACGCCGGCCGCGCGCGCGACGTCGGCGAGGCGCAGCCCGAGGAACGCGTCGCCGACCCCCGGCTTCACCCCGGCGATCTGGATGCCCGCGAGTCCGCCGCAGAAGCCCACGAAATTGTCCCAGCTCTTGGTGTCGTGCCGGATCTTGTCCGCCATGGCGCGGCGCATGGCCGGATCGCGCAGCCGCGCCAGAAAATCGCCGCGCGCGCCGGCGCGCATCTCCGGCGGAAAGATCGCGTCGCCGGTGGTCGAGCCCGCCGTGTAGGGATACATGTTCTCCATGGTGGGGATGAGCGAGCCGGCGTCGGCGAGGATGTTCTCCATCGTCGTCATCGCGGTGTAATTGCGCGCCCCGGCGATCTTCGAATGCTCGTTGCAATAGCCGCCGCCGCCGTCGACCGCCGCCTCCACCACTTCCTTCAGGCTGGCGACGATGTTGTCGCTCTCCGAGCGCAAATGCGGAAACAGCGCGCCCGGCTTCACGTCGTTGAAGGCGCGCACCAGCGCGGTGATCTCGCGCTGGTCGCAATAGACCGCCGGGTTGTAGACGAGTCCGGTGGAGAGGCCGAGGGTTAGCCCAGCCTCTCGCCGCACCACGTCCTGCATGGCGAAAATCTCGCTGTCGGTGGCGACGCGGGCGAGATTCTCCATCACCACGCGGCGCACCGCCGAATGGCCGAGATAGATCCCCATGTCGGTGACCGAGCGGCCGCGGTGCCACGCCAGAAATTCGGCGACCGTGCTCCAGCTCCATTCGCCTGAAATCGCGCCGTCGAGCGGCTTGAGCTGGGCGGCGTATTGCGAGCGCTGGCGCTCCTCCACCGGCGCCGGCGACAATCCGTCGACGCCGCAGATGCGCTTGGTGACGCCGCCCAAAATGGCGAGCTCGCAGCTCCGCGGCAAGCCGCTGTCGCCGATCACCGTACCGCCGAGGGCGCCGTGATTGTGGGTGTCGACGAAGCCCGGCGCCAGCGCCCGGCCGGCGGCGTCCACCTGCCGGTCGGCGGTGGCCGCGTCGGTCGGCGGCACGTCGCCGAGATGGACGATGCGATCATCCTCGATCAGGACGTCGCCGGCATAGGGCGGTGTGCGGCCGTCGCCATTCACGATGCGCGCGTTGCGGATGAGCTGGCGCATCAC
>JBARNF010000618.1:0-50325 GCA_049802835.1 Bradyrhizobium sp. | reverse complement strand
CTGCCGACCTCCGCGATCGCGGCGCAGACCGGCGCCGGCAGGCCGATGCGGCGCGCCACGGCGCATTGCGTTTCCGAATTACCGGTGGCGACGAGGTCGACGAGGTCGGCGTCGATGAGCAGCGGCGAATGTTCGAGGATGATGGCGGCGACCGAAGGCTGGTCGGTGGCGAGCGCCTGGACGATGGCCGCCGGCGCCTCCGCCGATCGCGCGAACACCTCCGCCATGGCCTGCCGCACCAGCGGCGACGGATCGTCCAGAAGCATGAGAAGCGCGCCTTCAGCGGCGCCGCGATCCTCATCGCTGAGATTCGAAAGCAACCACGCCCGCGCCAAAGCCCTGGTGGCCTCTGCCCGCTCACCGGCGGGTGCGGTTCTGACCCAACTGAGAAACTGCCGAACGATCATGGTCTTTCCGGCTTACGCAACTTGCAAACAAGGCCACGAGGGCCCCGACAACACCGAAAATAAACCACGACGCTTAACAAAGCGTTCACCATAAGTGGCTGGTTTCGTTGATGTTTTGTTAAGCCACCGGCTCGATACAATATTATGATACCGTTAAAGACCCAAATTGGCCGTAGTCGAACGGGCAAATTGCGGCCGCCGGCATTACCGGCCTCCGCAGCAGGATGCGAAAATTATTCCCGTTGGATCAATGGTTCAGGCGGGCTCTAGCTGGCCGCAGCTGCCATCTCAGCCGGAGAAGGTCCCGTGGGGATCGCTGAACAGGTCGAGCCGGCGCTGACTACCGCCGTTGCCGTTGTTGGCGGCGCCTTCTGCCGACGCGGTGCTGGCAACCGAGGAACGGCCCCACAATTCGCGGACATCCGGCGAAACCGTCTGAGTCGACTGGCCGTCGACCTGGAATAGCGAGCGGAACATCGGATCCGCCGGCCGGCTCGCGGTCGATGCATCCGCCGTCACGGAGGATGCAGCTTGAGAGGACCCGCGGACATCCGGGAACATCGACAGAAAGGTCGCCGTATCGGTCGTTGGCAGCGCGCCGCCACCGGCGGCATTGGCGAGCGCCACATTCGACGACGCTCCGCCGTAGAGGGCGAGCGCCCCGCGGGTGGCCGAGGAATTGGCGGCGCCGGCGTAGCGGCCGTTCAGGACCGAATAGACCTGGGAGACACTGCGCGCTTGTCCGTCGCGATCGTAGAAGATCGGCCGGTTGGCCGCCGCCGCGCTGGGAAACATCCGCGCCGCGGACGCGCTCGGCGTGTCCTGGGCGCTCGTGATCAGCTTGGCCGCGCCGCCGACGCCCATGAAATGTGCCATATAGAGCTCGGCATCGGTCGGTCGCCGGCCGATCGCGCCGGTGAGCTGAAAGCTGTTCGATTGCGTCAGGGCGGCCGCCATCGCCGACGACGCCTTGGGGTCGTCGCGCAGCTTCATGATCGCCTGCCGCATGCCGGGATCGCTGACCGTGTAATCGCCGGACGACGTCTTGGTGATCGCATCGGCATATTGGCCATAGCCGAGTTCGGTGCCGGCCTCCTTTACCGTGCCGAGCCAGGTCTGGTCGATGAACTGGTAGAGCCCGCGCGCCGAAGACGTGGAAGCACCTGCGGTCGGGTTGAAGTCCGACTCCATCTTCGCGGTCGACAGCAGATATTCGAAGCTGGTGCCGACCGTGTCGGCGGCCTGCTTGATCGCGCCGGCGACCCGCGCCCGGACACCCTCAAGGAGCCCGGTGGACGAGGAGTTGGATGCGTCGACCGACATGGGATGACCCGCTGTTTGCAGATTCGGTGGCAGACAAACGCGCCGGAAACATCAGGCAAAATGCGATCGGTATGGTTAATGGCCGGTTAATTCGTTACCCGGAGCAGGCCAATGAACGACCCGCAAATTGCCGGAGGCGGGTCTCTGGCCTACTTGTCTCTGGCCTACTTGCGATAGACCGCGTCCGGATCGAACAGCCTGTCGGCATCGACGAAGACGAGACGGGCGCCGCCTTCATCGGCCCGCTCGATCTTGCGATAGAAGCAGGAGTGGCGGCCGGTGTGGCAGGCCGCTCCGGTCTGCTCGACGCGCAGCCAGACCGCGTCCTGGTCGCAATCGGTGCGCATCTCGACGACTCGCTGGGTCTGCCCCGAGCTCTCACCCTTCCGCCACAAGGCGTTGCGCGAGCGGCTGAAATACCACGCCTCGCCCGTCGCGACGGTCTTGCGCAGCGCCTCGTCGTTCATGTGGGCGACCATGAGCACGTCGCCACTTACGGCATCGGTCGTCACACAGGTGACGAGACCGGCCGCGTCGAATTTCGGCAGGAAGGCTGCGCCCTCCTCACGTTCAACTGAGGATGAAGACACGAAAATCTCTGCTCAAGACCTTGGACGGCCTATCGTTGCGGCGACCGCACCATGGACAGGAAACGCCCCTGCTCCGCCGGATTGTCCCTGAACATCCCGGTGAAGCGGCTGGTGAAGGTCATGGCGCCGTGCTTGGCAACCCCGCGCACCGACATGCAGGTGTGTTCGGCCTCGATCATCACCGCCACGCCGCGCGGCTTCAGCACCTCGTCGATCGCCGCCGCGATCTGGGCCGTCAGATGCTCCTGGGTCTGCAGGCGGCGCGCGAAGATATCGGTCAGCCGCGCAAGCTTCGACAGCCCCACCACCCGCTCGACCGGGGTGTAGGCGATATGCGCCCTGCCGTAGAACGGCATCATGTGATGCTCGCATTGCGACGTGAACTCGATGTCGCGGATCAGCACGAAATCGTCATAGCCGGCGGTCTCGCCGAAGGTGCGGTCGAGCACGGTGGCCGGGCACTGATGGTAGCCCTGATAGAGTTCGTCGAACGCCTCGACCACGCGCCGCGGCGTATCGATCAGGCCTTCACGGGTCGGATCCTCGCCGATGTAATTGAGCAGAGTATAAACAGCGGACTCGGCCTCCGCCCGCGACGGGCGCGGCCGGTCGGCGCGAACGGCAGCGGCAAGAAACTCGGCCGGATCGAGCTCCGCGGGGCGGGCTTCCGGCAATTTGGCATCAGACGGCTTGCCGTCCGGCTTGTTCGCGCGCAGCGTCTTGATCAAAGCGTCCATCTCTACTCCGTTCGACCGGTCGGCGGACCGACCGGAGTGTCACCGGCGGATTGTCACTGCAGACTGGGCGCCTATACGCCAGACGGCTGTGGATGTGGCTGGAATTCCGGCCAATCATTTCCATATAGTCACAATATAGGGCGATGAAACCCGGCCGCCAAGGCCGACCCCGACGGTAAATCCGGGACGTCAGGCACATGCTGAACGACATCTACAATAAGCGCATCATCGAGCTCGCCGGAAACATTCCGCGGCTCGGACGGCTGGATCACCCCGACGCCACCGCCACCGCCCATTCCAAGCTGTGCGGCTCGACCGTGAAGATCGATCTCAAGATGGACGGCCCGGTCGTGACCGACTTCGCCCATGACGTGAAGGCCTGCGCGCTGGGCCAGGCCTCCTCCTCGATCATGGCCCGCCATGTCGTCGGATCGAACGCAACGGAGCTGCGCGAGTTGCGTGAGTCGGTCCGTCGGATGCTGAAGGAGAACGGCGCGCCGCCGCAGGGCAAATGGGCCGATATCGCCCTGCTCGAGCCGGTGCGGGATTACAAGGCCCGTCACGCCTCGACCCTGCTGACCTTTGACGCCGTGGTCGACGCGATCAGCCAGATCGAGGCCAGGACGGAGAATACGACCGCGGGGAACACGACCGCGGACCAGCAGCCGGCTGCGGCCCAGGGCTAGCCGATCGTTGCCGCGGGAGCCATAGATCGTACCGGCGACCGGGGCAGCCGCGGTTTCACTTCGACAAGGACCGGCTACTGCTGCGGCGTCGCAGCGACCGTGTTCGGCGGGAGCGCTTCCGCTGTCCGGGTCGATCGCGCGGACTGCCCCTTGTCGGATTCAGCCGCAACAACCGGGAAACGCTCCTGGTTCTTATCCTGCCCTTTCGGCACGAGGGCGACGACCGGGATGGTGCCCTTGGCGAGCGGCAATACCTCGGCCACCATCTCGGTGGTGACGATGTTGGTGAGCCGTAATTCGGCGCGGGACAATTCGTGCAGGTCTTCCCACGGCGGCACGTTGAGCGCCAGGGACAGCAGGTCGCCGGCCCCGCCCATGTCGAAGGTGTATTTGGCGAGACGGCCGATGTCGCGCTCGACGATCATCAGGTCCTGCGCCGTATAGCTCGCCGCCTTGGCGTCATCGGCACGATCCCCCATCCAGATCTGATGCACCCGGACATGCGCCACGTCGGGGACGTAGCGTGTGGTTCCGCCCAACAGCAGGAATACGCACATCGACTCGCAGTAGGCCTCGGGCGCGATACGCGGCCGGTCGCTCGTCCGGCTGGGACGCAGCGTCATCCCCACGGTGGTGCGCATCTTCAGGCCGCGGAACCGCCGCCCGAGCGTGATCGCGTCATTGACCGAGCCGCCGCTGGAGTCGAGCACGAGGGTCGCCCCGGTGAGGTCCCGATCCCTGGCGAAATCCTCGAAATCCTTCGGAGTGTCGCCGGTGACGATGCCGACCGCGCTGACCCAGCCGCAGTTGGGCTCACATGCCACCCAGTCGAACCGCATCGGGAGCTTGCGTTCTTCGAGCGCGGCGCCCGCCCGCGCCGTGTTCGACATCATGGTGATCGCGCTACCGAGCACCGCACCGACCGCTGCAATGCCGAGAAGCATCCAGCGCAATTCACGCGACCGCAGCAATCTCACGCGCAATCCGCCCCCCTCGTTGAGCTCGGTCCGGAGTTCCTCGTTTCCGTAGCGTCAAGACCTGACAAGCTGGCCTCAATTCGTTATTAGTCTGTCATAGCTTTGTCGGGAAACGTATCCGGGCAATCCCCTAGCGTCCAGCCGTGGCGTGCTGCGGCGCCGCTGAAAACCTGCCATTGTTGCATCACATCACCACAAATGCGCGCGAGCGAAGGTTCCTTGCCAAGGAACCGGTCAGAGGCCCGCTCGTCCACCCGGCACGGCGCTCATGAAACACGCATGTTCAGATCCTGCCTGCCAATCTGCGAACATCCGGTCTTCGTCGTTGTCGCGAATCCCCCGACGCGCAGCCCGTACTCTGATCTGGCTCTATCGACACACGCTGTCGCCGCTGGTCGGCTACAATTGCCGACACTTGCCGACCTGCTCGGTCTATGCCGACGAAGCGATCGACCGTTTTGGACTATGGGCGGGCGGCTGGATGACCCTGGCGCGGCTGCTGCGCTGTCAGCCGTTCGGCACCTCGGGCATCGACAACGTCCCGGCCGAAGCTCCGGCCGGCGCGTGCTGGTATCTGCCGTGGCGGTACGCGCGCTGGCAGGGGGTCAACGGGCCAGCCTGATGTGCACCGCAACAGGGCGGCTCGGCTGACCTGCGGCAACTCGCCCTGGCAAACGCCCGGGCTATGACTATTTTCGTTGTTGAGACGGCGCCGCTTGTGGGAACGGCGCCACTTGGCCTTGCATTGATGTGACGCTTCCTGCTGGGAGGAACAACGATGCGCTGGACAATCAGCCCCGGATCCAATCGATCCCGGAAGAGCACCGGCCACGACGCACGGCAGCTGGATCTGCTCTGCATCATCGCGCTTCTGATCGTCATCGTCGCCGGCTGGCGCTATCTCGCCGACAGCACCGCCCTGCCCCCGACGACGACGTCCTACATCGTTCCGAGCCAGAGCATGCACTGGTGAAGCGTCACGCAGCGATCGCGCGCCGTCACCAGCGCGGCCAGAAGATGAAGTCATCGCGCCGCGGCGGCGGTGGATACACAGCAACGGGCTCCGGCGGACGTGGCATGCGACGTATGCGCGACGGCTGATAGCTGGTTTCCGCCGGAGCCGTCGGTTCGGCGGACGTCGTTGTATCGGCCTGAGGCGATCTGACCGACAGCAGCACATTCGACTCGCGCGTGCGCCAGCGATACCCGATCCCGAAGTCGAGCGGCGGCGCGCGCTCGAACAGCTTCGCATAACCGACCTGGTACATATCCGGGAACTTGTCGATTGGACCGGCGTAGCGACCGAACGGGAAGAAGCGCCATGCCCTGGATTCATAGCTCGCAAGCGGGATGCCGGAATCATCCTGGATGATGGTGGCGCTGTTCTTCAACAGCCAGCTGCGGACCTGGGAGAAGCCGCTCTCATGCAACAGGTAGGACGCGCTCTTCAGGAGGCTGTTGCCGGGAGCGAGGGGCTCGCAGAACTTGAGGAAGCCGCTGGCCTTCACGCCGGAGTCGGAAAGGTCCGTGGAAAAGTAGTAGAGCGTCCTTTCGACGCCATCGGCGCCGGCAAATACGAGGCGCGCACCCTTGGTCGCATTGCGCGCCGGCGGCTCGTCGGCAGCATGCAGCCTGCCATTCCCATCCAGCCAGATCAGGCTCGCACTGCGAATCGTCTTGCCGGTCCGGGCCAGGAACACATAGAGGATCGGCAGAATCCCTTCGATCTCGCCTTCGCGCATATCCGTCTTCATGTCCCTGGTGATGAAGAAGGAGAAACTGAGAATCGACTGCAGCGAACGCTCCACGTAGGACAGCGCGGGGCCGATGCTGCCCCGGGGCAATCGCGTCATATCAGGGATCGAGCCGGTCGGTTCGAGCGCGGCCATGACATAGGTCGTGGCCTTCGGATAGAAGGCGTCGGCGTAGAGGAAGTCGGGTCCCGAGAAGAAATAGAACATCGCAGGGCGCGGCGCCGCGAGGTTGACGTCGGACCAGGTCCTGATCTGCGACAGCTGCCGCTGCTCGAGCTGATTGAAGGCGTTGTCGAAGAACGCCGCGTGCCGCCGCCACGCCGGATCCTGCGCCAGCGCAGCCAATGGCGATGCTGCGGAAGGCGGCATGCCCGCCAGCACCCGCGCCGTATCGTCGGGCGTGACGGTTTGAGCCTTGCCCCCGCAACTCATCGATAAAATGCAGCATACAGCTGCCGACCATGATCTCAGCCCGACGCGCATGTTCAATCCGAACCCGAGAAGCCTGTTGCAACGCTCCGCCCCGACCGCGTCTGAGCGAACCAATAGATGAGCAGTCCCGACATCATCGCCACGGCACCGAGCCCGGCCTGCACCGGCCGTGCGATGATCAGATAGGACATCATGAAACCGGTCACGATGAGGAAGATCAGTGGCGTGACCGGATAACCCCAGGCGCGGTAGGGCCGCGTCAGATCCGGTCGCGTGATGCGCAGCTTGAACAGACCGAGCACCGTGAGGAACGAGCAGCACAGGAGCGAGAACTGGACCACGTCGAGCACCGCCTCGAAACTCTCCGTAAACAGCATCGAGGTTGCCACCATGAGCTGAAACAGCACGGCATATGGCGGCGCTCCGTGGCGCGACCGCCGCGCGAAGACCGACAGGGCGGGAATATCCTCCCCCATCGTCATCAGCACGCGCGGACCGATCCACATCATTGCGGCGATCGACGGAAGCAATCCGACGCAGATCATGGCAGCGACGAAACGGCCGCCGGCTTCGCCGAAGATGTGACCACCGGCGATGCTCGCAACCTGAAGCTGGCCAACGAGCTCGTTCATCGGCGCTGCACGGAGGAACACGGCGTTCAGGGCGATATAGAGCACCAGCACGATCGAGGTGCCCGCGAGCAGCGCGCGCGGCAAGGTCCACTCCGGCGCGTGCAGCTCGCCGATGATGTAGGTCGCCGCATTCCAGCCGGAGAACGCGTACATCACGAACACCAGCCCGGTGGCGAACGAGACACTCGTGACGTAGCCGATGTCGGTTACGGCAGGCAAAAAAGTGACCGGTTGGGGCGCCGCGATGGTGTAGCCGGCGATCAGGAAGGCGACGATCAGGCCGAGCTTCAGCACCGTGGCCAACAGCTGGAAGCGGCTCGATTGCCGGATGCCGCCGAGCTGCACGGATGTCACGATCCAGAGCGCGCCCACCGCGAGCAGAAGCGGCGGAACGCCCGGCAGAACGGCTCGGCCATATTCGCCGAACGCCATCGCCGCCAACGCCACCGGCGCCGCGAAGCCGACGGTCGACGACACCCAGCCAGCCATGAATCCGATCGCGGGGTGAAACGCGCGCGTCAGAAAGTTGTACTCGCCGCTCGAGCGCGGAAACATGGCGCCGAGTTCGGCATAGGACAACGCGCCGCACACCGACACCAGGCCCCCGACCGCCCAGAGAAGCAGGATCGCGAATCCAGACGGGATGTCCCTGACCTGAAAGCCGAGGCTGGTGAACACGCCGACCCCGATCATGTCCGCGATCACGATCGCGGTCGCGACCGGCAAAGAGACGTTCGCGCGGCCGACAACAGGATCTGGGCCGAGCTTCGTCCCCGATACCGATCTCCCCACCCTCGGCCCCCTTTGCCATCGGCGCCCATCGCGCCACCTCGTGCCATCGGTTGGATTGCCTACCACCAACCGCGTCCCCTAAGCTCTCCGCGCAGATGGCCCTGACGGCCGGCACGCCGGATGGCCACAGTCCTTTCCCGGACATCAGATCATGTTCAAAGAAGACTTGGCTACATTGTGTTTGTGTTTGTTCTTGGCCTGTCTCGCCTTCGCCGGACCGGCCGTGCACGCCACGGAAGCCCTGACGGCGCCACGGCAACCGAACGCGTGCTGGGCTGATGCGGAGTTGGTCGCGAAGGTCGGCGAGGGCGACATCGTCAAGCATGCCGCCACGCCACCCCAACCCGGCACCGGTCAGCTTTTCGCGGAATCGGTCCGGAATGGGCCCGTGCTCAGCGGCACGGTGAGGCGCGTCCGCCTCCCGCCGGGACGGAAGCTGGTCGCCTTGACGTTCGACCTGTGCGAGGCGCCTCACGAGACGGCCGGCTATCAGGGCGAGATCGTGGACATCCTGCGCGCCCACGGGATCAAGGCGACCTTCTTCCTGGTCGGCAAATGGATGATGACCCACCAGGCGCGCGCGCAACAACTGATGTCGGACGGCCGCTTCGAGGTCGGCAACCACACCTTCGCTCACCACAATCTTCGACTGCTCTCCGGCGCGGCTGCGAAGGAAGAGATTTCGAGCACCGACCAGGTCTACCGGCGGCTCCGCGAGCAGCTCGCCGCACGCAAATGCATCCCGCCTGCACAGCCCGGATATGCCGACGAGACCACTCCAGGGTCCATGGGACTGTTCCGCTTTCCGTATGGCGCCTGCAATCCGCAGTCGCTGGCGGCCGTGAGCGAACTCGGTCTGATACCGATCCAGTGGGACGTGTCGTCGGACGACCCCGATTACAGGCAACCGCCGGACGCCATGACGAGGATGGTTCTCGACAACGTGCGTCC
Source organism: Bradyrhizobium sp. (assembly GCA_049802835.1). Taxonomy (GTDB): domain Bacteria; phylum Pseudomonadota; class Alphaproteobacteria; order Rhizobiales; family Xanthobacteraceae; genus Bradyrhizobium. The sequence goes on along the minus strand of JBARNF010000618.1, from coordinate 41,044 downwards.
GGGATCGATCGTCCTGTTTCATGCCAACGGACGCGGCTGGTACACCGACGATGCCTTGCCCGGAATCATCTCGGGGTTGCAGGAGCGAGGCTACCAGTTCGTCACGGTCACCGAGCTCCTGAAGGCTGGGGACCCCGTCATCAGCCCGTCCTGCTATGACCGAACAGATGGGGATACCGACCGATATGACGACCTGGCTCGCCAGCTCGAGGAGCAATGAGACGAGGCTTTCCCGCGCCAACCGTCGCTCTTCTCCTGTTGCCAGCGCTCATCAGGGGGTGCCAGCGGGGCCTGCCGAGACGTCACGCAAGACGGAGCCCGCGTGTGAGCGGATCGCAGCCGCGTCCTCGAAAAATCGCGCGACATTGACCTCGCCGGCCTTGGATCCGGTCACCATCAGAATTCCGCGTGCGGTTTGGACCAGCTCGAGGTCGTAGAGGCTGTTGCGGTAAGGCAAGGTCACGAGCCGCTCCCCGTCCGAGACGGAGCGCACGATCACCGCGTTGTCGTTCGACGTGCTGGCGATCCACCGGCCCGACGGGGAAAATCGCGCAGCCGTGACGTAGGGCGATGCGTGATAGCTCATGTTCCTCGACGTGCCGTCGGCAATGTCCCAGACCCGCACGTCGCCGGCCTGGCTCGCCGCGACCAGGCTTTTCTCGTCGGGCGAGAACTCGACGCTGTTGATGTCACCACGGTGACCGGCATAGACCCTGACACCGTTCCGGTCACGCAGGTCAAAGAGCTGGATCGGACAGGCGCCGGCGCTGACGGCCAGCCATCGCTCGGTCCTGGACAGCGCAAGGTGCACCTCCGACCTGCTTGAAGCGCAGTCCTGATCGGTCGATTTCTTCGGCAGCTTGGCCTGCGCAGACAGGAAAGTGGCGGCCGGATTGTCTGCCGGCGCGCATGCCCACCGCGCGCCATTGCGCACCGGGCACAACAGAACGCGCACCGCCGGACCATCGCGCACCTCCACCGCCAGCAACGCACCCGAGGCACTGATCGCCGCGGCACGCCCCGGCGGGACGGGATCTCCGGGCAGAGCGACGTTGCGCGCCGCCCAGTCCGCGCCTGTCGATGCGGTCCAGACCGTGATCATCGGCTCCGAACGCGTCGCGACGATCTCGTCCGCCCCTCTGATCAGCACCTGATTGATCTGCCCGTCCTGCGAAACGGTCCCACCGGCGGGCAACGGAACCACCTGCGGTGGCTGGCCGAAACGCTTCACATAGAGGTTCGCCTGTTCGGTGAAGGCGACCATGTCACCGGTCGGGTTCATGGCCACTGAAGAGATCGACCGGGGCCCGTCGTCCGCGGCCGACAGGCGATGGCTCAATTCCGGAATGCTCGACCGGTCGACAAGCGGCGTCCAGACGCGCGCGGTATGATCGAGCGACGAGGTCACCAGCATCGTGGACGAACGATCGAACCGAACGGTACGGAGCGCAAAGGCGTTGTCGGCCGTGGGCTTCGGACCGCTGTCGCTGTTTGATGCAACCCGGTCGGCTCCGAGCACGTTCAGGAGACGCCATGTGCCGGTCTGATAGATCCGGATGGAGCCATTGAAATCGGCGGTCGCAAGCAGCGCGCCGTCGGCGCTGAGATCGACGTCCCAGATGGCGTTATCGTGGTCCAGGCTGAACGGCAGAGGTGTTGCCGTTAGGCCGGAGACGTCGAAAGACCACACCGTCACGCGCCGATCATTGCCCGCCGATACGAGCATCCGACTGTCAGGCACAAACCTGACCGACTTCACGCTGCCCTCCCGGGCGGGCTCCGGACAGGACAGCCGATCCAGATCATCGAGCCGAAGAAAACAAATATGGCCGTCGCCCAATCCAACCGCGACGATCTGCTTGGTGCGGTCGATGTCGACCGCCCAAATGTCAGCGTTGGGACGCGTCCTCCTGAGATCGACGTTCGCCTTCAGCGACCATTGCAGCGGATCGCGCCCTGGTGTCCCGGCCGGTTGCGAGGTCATGGCCGGGGAGCGCTCCCAGACAGCGACATTTCCCGCGCGCGACGATGTCACCAGGAGCGCACCATCATGGGAGAAGGCGGCTTTGAAAACGCTGTCCCTGCCGTGCGGGTTGGCGCCGTCGATCTGCAGGGCACGGAAGCGGGTCCCGTCGCTCGTCAGGTCCAGCAGAACGACCGAGCCCTGGTTGAATCCAACGGCGACGAGGTCGCCCAAGGGCGAGACGACCAGCGATCGTCCCTGCGCGCGGCCGCCATTGGGGTCTCGCAGATCGAAATCAACCGTGCGCAGAGCGCCGCGCGTTTCCGATACGGACCACTGGTGCACGACCCCCGCAACGTCGACGCCGAGCACGGATTTGCCGTCAGGGGCGAAATCGGCCGCATGCACTTCCTGGCCGGCGTCGAACCGATAGAGCTCGTGGACCTGCTGCACCTTTGCCCATATCGCGCCGGGTCGGGAATGGCTCTCATCGAATGCGTCAACCGCAGATCTGAGACTGGAGATCCGCGTCTGCTCCGGCGGAAGGCCCGAGATCGCGATGAGGTCTCCGATGGCGCGGGCTTCGCGGCTCCTCGAGCTCGTGATCTGAACCGACACGTAGGACGTGACGCAAAGGGCGACGACGGCACTGAGAATGACCCCAACGATGAACCAGCTCTGCTGTCGCCTGGAGGCGGCCAGCAATTTCAGGATCGAGCCGTAGATCGTCTCAGCCGGAACCCTGAGCATCGAGTCGCCCGGCGAAGCCGGCCAGTCAATGTCGTCGAGGTGACGAACGGCCCACGCCCGGCTGGGACGGAACTGGTCGAACCACGCCTGGTATTGACCGCGCGCATACCACTTCAAGGCTGCACCGGCGAACATGGAGCCGATGGCAAACCGGCCCTCTGATCCGCGGCACCAGTCCCGCGCCAGACGCGCCAGTGACACGATATTGTCGACCGACCGCTTCTCGTCGACGAGCCACTCCGTCTGCAGCGGCCGCCACAGCCGCAGGACGCATTCGTGCGTGACATCAACGGTGTCATCTTCGGCGAGCGCGGGATCGCAGCGCAGATAGGCTTCGTCACCGCTGCTGAATTGCCGCACGATCACGCGCGTGTCGTCCATGGAAGCGCCGATGATCCGGGCGAGATCACCGAGCTTCTGCGGCTGACGAATGTCGCTCTTGCGACTGCCGACCGCCGTCAACGCACAAAACGTCCGCCTGGCTGCAGGCTTCAACCGCTGATCCAGCGCATCGTATCGCCGGGTCAGCCGGTCCGACAGAGAGCGGCGCAACGCAAGCCGTCCGTCCGCCGACCACAGATCGAAGTCGCCCGGAAGCCCGAATATGCGGACGAAGTCCGCGAGATCGATCGTCAGGTTTTCGCGCGCTCCGGCCACGGCCTTGGCGGAAAACAGCACCCTCAACGCATGCTGCATCAAGGGCAGCTTGTCGAGTTCGTCTTCGAGGCAATTCAGCAACCAATTGGACAGGTCCGAGGCGATCCGTCCTCCCCACAGCGTTATGGGCCCTTCGATGGCCTGTTGAACCTGATAGCGATCGAGGACAGGGGTGAGAAACTGGCTGTCGTTGATCAGGCGCGTCAATTCGGGATAGCGGGAACATTTCTCGAGCTCGTCCGTCCGGATGGTGATGACGATGTAGATCGAGCGTCTTGCTTGCGCCGTCTTCAGCAGGATCTCGACCAGGTTCACCGCCGCAGCGGAGTCGGTTCGCGCGAAACGGAATAACTCCTCGAACTGATCGACCAGGATCATGATGGGCCGTCCGCCGATCCCGGAAATCAACTCGATCGCTTCATTCAGGTCGCTGGTGCGACGCTGAGTGATGACACGGTTCTTGAGGAATTCGCGGATCTCGGCTGCCCGCTCCGACGTACCGCTCGCTGCCGGGTACGTCTGCGCCGCAATCGCTTCCGCAATCCCGCTGAACAGATTGTCGAGCGGACGATCTCCGGGGTGCAGGTCGCAGAAGATCCAATCGGATCCCCGACCCGGCAGGAAGCCGGCCTCGAGGTGGTTCATGAGTCCGGTGCGCGCCAGCGAGGACTTGCCGCACCCAGATGAACCCGTCACGCAGAGGAAATAATTCCGGGCGAGCTTTGTTATCATCTCGTCGAGATGGTCGTCCCGGCCGAAGAAGATATCGATCTCGTCCTTTCGGAATGCCCGCAGTCCCGGATACGGCTCCAGACTATTGGTGTAGCGGGTCTCCACCTCAACCCGCCTCACCCGGCCGCGGGACCGCAATCCCAAGCTTGCTCAGGAAGAGGGCCATGGCGGCTCCGTCGACTTCGTCCGCGACCGTAATGACATGCACGTTGGGCCCCCGCGGGCATGGCAACGCGCTCGAGGGTGCTCCATTCCCGACCGCAAGTTCAATCCCCTTCAAACCACGTTCCTGGGTCGGGCGCCGAATGAGCTTGAAGTGCGCCTGCGTCCGCTTCTGCCCCTCGGCACTCGTTCCGTAGGCCAGGATCAGGCCGTTGTTGTCCGCCACCGCGTCGGCCAGCTTCTGACCCGTCAGATCGTAGTCGAGATGATCGACGTTGACGTAGTTCGCGAGCGCATCGGCGATCTTCTGAGCGAGATCGCTGTCTGCGGACGCGGCATCGATTGCGACGAACGGCAGCGACGCCGCCACGTCGGCCGCTTGGGACTTCGCGGCGCAGCGGGCGCTGGACCGTTGCTGCGCGGTCAGATCATTGAGCTTCTTTCTCAGATATTCTTCGAACTCAACGAAACTGCCGATCATGCACGTCGACGCGATGTCCTTCAGGAACGCGGCATAGAGCGGCCCGACCTCTTCGCCGTCGAAGTCTGCAGCACGCCAGATGAATGACGGCTTGCCGGCTTGCTTCGCCATTTCGTATTGGGCACGGACGAGACGCTGGTCAGTCCCCGGCACGGTCTTGCCGGGCGTCGTCCCGAGAAGCTGCACATACGCATCACAATGCGCCAGCGCGCGCGAAAACGCGGCGGCGAACGTCTCAGCATTCCCGATGTCCAGATCCACGTCGAAGGCATGTACGGTGTGGCCGCGCTCGTCCAGGGTCTTCGCCAGCCGCATCGCTTCGGCTTTCACATCGGGCGTTGGACAAGCGAGAAGGATCGCATAGGGATCGTCCTGGTCGCTGCCAGCCTGTGCGATCCTCGCCGCACGGATCTTCAATCCGGTCACCAGCGCTTCGAGCACCTCGTAGTACTGCGTCCTGGTGGGCGAATTGTCCGGAATGGGAAAGCCGAACCTCACCGGCCTCTTGTTGTTGTCCAGCCCCCAGAACTTGGCGAACAGGACGTCCTTGACCGCATCCCGGTAGGGCTTGATTCGATCCTCGTCATCGTCGAACAGCGGTGACTCCGTCTCCACCAGGAACAGTGGCTTGCCGGTCCTGATGAGTTCGGCAAACTCGGCCTCGCATTCCTCGGAGCGGCAGAAATTCTCCGAAATGAACAGAATTGCCATGTCGCATTCGGCGATGGCCTGCCGGATCTTGTCGCGAAAATTTTCCGCGACGTTGACCATCTCGACATCGCGCAGGATCTCGAAGCGCGATCGGCTGGAGTGACATCCGAGCTCATATTTCACTTCGTCGAGGATCCGTCCGACCCGGCTGACGTTGAAGCCAGGACGCGGCTCGGTGTCGGCCCGACAGTAGCTGACGAAGAGCTTTATCCGGCGCACACCACCCTCCTCGTCCTCGTCAGAGCATCAAAGCGAGAGGGCCACTCGGAACCCATAAAAGACCGTGCGAGTCTGTCCGTCGTCGCCGTGTCGATAGCTCGACCGGACTTTCTCCGCCGAACTTGCCCATGAACCACCGCGAAGAACGCGCGTGTCGCACTTGCCGTCAGTCGCTTTGACGGCAGCACCATCGGACGGCGCGTCTGTGTAACTGCCCTTGTAGCAGTCCGCCACCCACTGCCACACGTTGCCCAGCATGTCGAAGAGACCGAACGGATTGGCCGGGAACGAGCCCGACGGAGCCGTGAAAACGTACTCGTCCGTGCACGGACTGGGGTCTCTGTCCTCTTTACGGCTGCCGAGAGCCTTGGCGGCGCTGCGGTCGAGCACGTTGGCATGGCGACAGACCGACGCTTCATTCCCCGTCCAATATCGCGGAGTGGTGGTGCCGCCACGGGCGGCATATTCCCATTCCGCTTCGGTCGGCAGACGGTAGGGTTTGCCGGTTTTCTTGGCCAACCAGGACGCGTAGCGCCTCGCATCGTCGAACGTCACGCACACCACGGGATCCCGATCGGTCTGCTCAAAACCGGGATTGCGCCAGTTCGGCCCCTGCGGAAGCACGATCTCTGACAGGTCTTCTCCGCCTTGCACCGGACATCCCGGCGGCTCCTGACGGGTCTCGTTGACGTAGGCAGCAAACTGCCCTCGGGTGACGGCATATTGTCCGAGCGCGAACGGCTTGCCAAATCTCACCCTGTGCTGAGGCTGATCATCATCGCCGAAGAACTCCGCATTCTCCGCCGGGACCTCAGTCGAACCAGCGCTCGTCGTCTTCTGATCCTTCCGCTCCGAAGCCGTTCCCATCAGGAACGTGCCGCGCGGTATGGTGACCATGGTCGGACACACCCAGCAATCCGTGAACGTTTCCGCCGCGTTCGCAACTGCGAACGGTGTGAGCAGGCCAACAAATATGCCCGCGCCAAATATTGTTCTGAAAAAAATACGCAAATCGCACTCCTTGGAATTGAGCGCGCGAGCTTCAATTTAGCAATTCTGCATAGGAGCTCTTGCCTGTCAATCTATGGTAGTAGGACATCGAGGCGCTCATGGCCTCGATGCTGATGGCTTTGCCGCCTCGCAGAGGCGAGGATCGCTGGTCTTCGCCTCAAAGCTTGGCCGCGCCAGCGAGGTATCCGCGCATCTCCGCCAAAGCGGGCATGTCCGGGCCCCGCGACGTCAAGCGACGCTCCGAGCGCGAGTTCAGGACTTCGGCAGCTTCGGCATGTTTTCGACGAAGCCGTTGAAGCAGGCCAGCCGCTCGTCCTCTTCCTTGGTGTACTTGCAGTCGGCCACCGTCTTGGCCTTCGCGGCCTTGGGTTTGGCCGCGGGCGGGATGACCGCATCGTAGCAGTTCAGCCGCTCCTTGGTTCCGTCATCGATCTCCAGGCACGCCTGGAGCTTCGCGCCCGGCGATTGCGGCTTGGCCGGCGTGGCGGCCGCGCTCTTCATCGCCTTCATCCCCTTCGGCTTGACCTGTACCAACGGGTGGTCGCCGACCATCGGGGCGCTGCTCTGGGCCAGCGCGGAGGTGCAGAGCAGCACCGCGGCAAGGCTCAACATCATTTTCTTCATGTCATATCTCTTTCATCCGAACCGTGGGCGCGCGAGCATCCCGTCGAGACATTGCGCCGGGTGTGGCGAATTCTCCGCCCCGCAGCTCCCCACGATATTCGGCTTTAATCCGGTCCGGCGGGGTTTGCCAAGCGCCAACCCGCTGCTTGCGGTCCGCCTCAGGCCAGGACGGCGACCGCCACGCGCGGCCGGCTGGCCAGGATTGCCACCAGCGCCAGTACCAGGAACCCCATGGCGACGTAGCCGGTGGGGCCGAGCAGGTCGCGCGCGAACAGGCTGCCGCCGACCGCGGAACCGATTGCCTGGCCGATATAGAGCACGGAGGTGTTCAGAGATACCGAGGCGGAGGCCAGCGGCGGCGCCGCCGCCACGAGACGAACCTGCTGCATCGAGTTGGTGGACGCAAATCCCAGTCCCCAGATCGCCACGGCCACCGCCATCAGGAGATAGACACCCGCCCCCAACGTCCAGGCAGAAACCCCCGCCAGCGTCAGGCAGGTGAACAGCAGCGATGTCCGATACGGACCCCAGCCATCGACGATGCGGGTCGCGATGACGACGCCGATGAAGCCACAGGCGCCATAGATCGCAAACACCAGTCCGATCTGGTTGGGATCAGCCCCGGTCAGCTTCTTCAGCAGCGGTCCCATGAAGGTGAAGATCACGAACTGTCCCGACATCTGCAGGGTCGTGATCAGCAGCAGCAGCGCGACCATACGGTTGCGACCGAGCTCGACCCAGGTGCTCAGCTCGACCCGCGCGCCCTTCAGACCGGATGGCAGGCGCCATGTCAGCAGCATGAAACTGACGGCTCCAGCCGCGCCGACCGCGAGATAGGCGGCCCGCCAGCCCGAGTGGCTGCCGATGACGGTGATCAACGGCAGACCGACCGCGGCAGCCAGGGACCAGCCGAGAAACACGTAGGCGATGGTGCTGCCGCGCTTTTCCACCGAACTGATCAGGGCGGCCGTCCCCGCCGCCTGCGGCGTATAGAGCGCCCCGACCGCGAGCATCACGAGCCGGAGAGCCAGCAGACTCGCGTAATCTGGCGCGAAGGCCGAGGCGAGATTGCCGAGTGCCAGCACCAGCAACGTCGCCGCAAGCAGGCGGCGACGGTCGAGCCGGCTGGTCAACCAGGCGGTCAAGGGCGAGCAGATGCAGAGCACGACCGCGCCGAAGGTGATCAGGAGCCCTGCCGTGTGGATGCCGACGGAAAGGCCGGACGCGAGTTCGGGCAGCATGCCCGCGGGGGCGAGCACCGAGCAGCCGGTGACGATGTTGCCGAGCATGAGCGCGGTCGGGGCGAAGCGAGGGGGAGCATGATCGGAGGCCATGCCGCCTCCATAGCAGACATTTTCATGCATCTGCATGAAAATGTCTCATGCTGCCCATGACATTTTCTGCGTCGGCATTTTCTGCGTCGGCATTTCCCTTGTTCGCATTTTCTGCTGTCGGCATCCTCGGCCGCATCAGCGCGCGGAGGCCTGCGGCCATGGAACCTGCTGCCAGGGCACGGGCGCGATCACAGGCTGAGTAGCGACCTTGGCTGGCGGACAGGTGTCCGTCAGCATCTTCAAAGCGCTTTGCAGGCCCTCGCTTGCGACCGGGAATGGCACGCCATCGGGACGCGCAACGTTCGAGGGGCCGTCGGTCAGCTCGGCCATCCTGGTCAATGCCAACGCCCTCACCTGACCGCCGTCGAGAAAAACGCCCCACGTCTCGCGACCGCCCGAGCGGCGCGGCGGCGACAGAAAGTTCAGCCTGAGATCTCCGCCGACCATCGCAAGGGACGCATGTCCGGAGCCGGACGGCACGTTGCGCTCGACATCGAGTTCGAAGCGATTCTGATCGAAGCAGACGAGTTGAAAGCGCGTCGTGCCGAAAGACGTCTCGCCCTCCTTGCGGGCCAGAATGGTCTTGTACGCGATACCGCGATTGGCAGCCTCGAACATCCAGGGACTATCGACCCGGTCGCGCCGGTCGAGCGCGAAGCGCGCGATCTCCTCCCGCGTCAGGATGCGCATGCTCTCGAACGGAACGGATCGCGCCGCCGTGAGCAGCGCGGGGTCCGCGCCGAGTTTGGTGATGTGGTCGAGCACCATGCGATCGGATCGCGCCATGGCCTGTTGCAGCGCCTGCGCCCGCATCTCGCGGGTCGGCACGCCGCCGGTGAAATTCAGGATCACGCGCGGCGAATGCACCGCGAGCGTCGCGTCCGGCGCGATCTCGCGGGCCGTGCCGCCGAGAATGATGTAGGGACAGGCCGAATTGCACACCGCGCCCCGCGTCCAGACCTCGCCATGCAGCTCGCGCGCGGAGAGCTTGAGCTTGGTGCAGACCTCGCCCTCCTGAGGCTCGAAGCCGCATTCGCGCAACGTGGTGCGCCCCACCCGCACGGCCGCCTTCCGCTCGCGCAGCATGGTGCCGATGGCGAGCGCCTGTTCGAGATTGCCACCCGGCGAGTTGAAATAAATCGGCAGCTTGCGGTCGCCGATCTGCTTCATGAACTTGCGAAAGCGCGCAGCCGCTCCGCCATCGATCTTGCCTTCGGCTGCGATCCAGCTGTCGCAGCCCGGGCCGCAGGCGTCGGACGGGCCTCTGACGAGGGCGAACGCAATCGGCGCAAAGCCATCGCCGATCCGCGGCGATGGCTGCGCAGGACGGGCCGCAGGCTTGGCCAGCGTCGCCGGCCTGGCTTGTGTCGCCGGTTTCCCCTGCTGGGCTGGCCTGAAAATCGAAAGCTTGGGATTCCCCGGCTTGGACGTCGTCGGCACAGCCGCAACGGACTGACCGCTCGGCAGCACGAGCGCAAGCAGCACGGCTGCAACCCGAATACCGCCACGCCGGAAGTAAAGAGAGAGCGGCGCCTCCCCTGCACACACCATCGCCAACGCGTCCCCACGCCCCCGAACACTTGAAGTTGTATCATACCGGCCGACTGCAGCAATCTCCGCAACGCGCCTGCTGGCGCAAACGGCCGGTTTTCCCGTCCTTTGCCCGGTTGCAGCCTCCGAATCCCCTGCTATACCCCTTGCTCCCGCTTACCTGCGCTCGTTCGCAGGAGTGAGCTCAAGGAGAGATCCATGCCTGATTCCAAATCCGACCTGTCCAAATCTGACCCGTCCAAATCCGACCCGTCAAAGTCCGAACAGCCGAAAGCCGAATCCGGCTTCCACTACAGCCTCAGCAATTTGAAGCCCGCCGCCCCGGTCGACAAGGTCATCATTGCCTTCCCCGACGGCGCCAAGCGCGAATATCCGAGAGGCACCACCGGCCTCGATATCGCCAAGGGCATCTCGCCCTCGCTCGCCAAGCGCACCGTGGCGATGGCGCTCGACGGCGGGCTCGCCGACCTCAACGACCCCATCACCGAGGATGCCAGGCTCGAATTCGTCGACCGCGACGATTCCCGCGCGCTCGAGCTGATCCGGCACGACTGCGCGCATGTGCTCGCCGAAGCCGTTCAGGCGCTGTGGCCGGGCACCCAGGTCACGATCGGTCCGGTGATCGAGAACGGCTTCTACTACGACTTCTTCCGCAACGAGCCGTTCACCCCGGAGGATTTCGCCGCGATCGAGAAGAAGATGCGCGAGATCATCGGCCGCGACAAACCCTTCACCAAGGAGGTGTGGGACCGCGAGAAGACCAAGCAGGTGTTCCGCGACAAGGGCGAGGCCTTCAAGGTCGAGCTGGTCGACGCGATTCCGGGCCAGGAGCCGATCAAGATCTACTATCAGGGCGACTGGTTCGACCTGTGCCGCGGTCCGCACATGACCTCGACCGGCAAGATCGGCAACGCCTTCAAGCTGATGAAGGTGGCGGGCGCCTATTGGCGCGGCGATTCCAACAACCCGATGCTGACCCGCATCTACGGCACCGCCTTCGCCAAGCAGGAGCAGCTCGACGCCTACCTCAGGCAGATCGAGGAGGCCGAGAAGCGCGACCATCGCAAGCTCGGCCGCGAGCTCGATTTGTTCCACTTCCAGGAGGAAGGCCCGGGCGTCGTGTTCTGGCACCCCAAGGGCTGGAGCATCTTCCAGGCGCTGATCGCCTACATGCGCCGGCGTCTCGCCGGCGACTATGACGAGGTGAATGCGCCGCAGATCCTCGACAAGTCGCTGTGGGAGACCTCCGGCCATTGGAACTGGTACCGCGAGAACATGTTCGCGGCGCAGTCCGCGGGCGACGAGGCCGAGGACAAGCGCTGGTTTGCGCTGAAGCCGATGAATTGCCCGGGCCATGTGCAGATCTTCAAGCACGGCCTGAAGAGCTACCGCGATCTGCCGTTGCGGCTCGCGGAGTTCGGCGTGGTACATCGCTACGAGGCCTCCGGTGCGATGCACGGCCTGATGCGCGTGCGCGGCTTTACCCAGGACGACGCGCATGTGTTCTGCACCGAGGACCAGCTGGCGGACGAGTGCCTGAAGATCAACGATCTGATCCTCTCGACCTACTCGGATTTCGGCTTCGAGGGCGAGCTGACGGTGAAGCTGTCGACCCGGCCGGACAAGCGCGTCGGCACCGATGAGATGTGGGATCACGCCGAGCGCGTGATGGCCACCGTGCTGAACGAGATCAAGGCGCAGAGCAACCACATCCGCACCGAGATCAATCCGGGCGAAGGCGCGTTCTACGGGCCGAAGTTCGAATATGTGCTGCGCGACGCCATCGGCCGCGACTGGCAGTGCGGTACCACGCAGGTCGACTTCAACCTGCCGGAGCGGTTCGGCGCGTTCTACATCGATGCCGACGGCGCCAAGAAGGCGCCGGTGATGGTCCATCGCGCGATCTGCGGCTCGATGGAGCGGTTCATCGGCATCCTGATCGAGCACTATGCCGGCAGCTTCCCGCTGTGGCTGGCGCCGACGCAGGTCGTGGTCACCACCATCACCTCCGAAGGCGATGAATACGCCAAGCAGGTGCTGGCGGCGTTGCGGCGTGCGGGCTTGAGGTGCGAGATCGACCTGCGCAACGAGAAGATCAACTACAAGGTCCGCGAGCACTCGCTGCAGAAGATCCCAGCGCTGCTCGTGGTCGGCAAGAAGGAGGCCGAGACGCATTCGGTCTCCGTGCGCCGGCTCGGCCGCGACGGCCAGACCGTGCTGCCGACCGCGGAGGCCATCGCCGCCTTGGTCGACGAGGCGACGCCGCCGGACGTGCGGCGCCGTCAGCGCGAGGCGGCCTGAGCGGACGGCAGATCGCAGCCCGCATGAGCGAAGCGACATGCGGGGACAGTGTCCCCGGGTGTCGCCTGCGCTCACCCGGGCTACGCTTCCGTTACGCCGACAAGCTGGCCACGGCATCCGTCGCCCTCCCCTCCCGACCCGCTGCCTGCAGCGCCACCTCGGCGCATTCGGCCATATAGAGAAACATCGTCGCGAGCATCCGCTCGATCGCCTCGCGGCCGGGCCGCAGGATGGTGAGTACGTCGTTGCGGGTGCCACCGCGGGCCAGCAGCCCCTTCTCTTCGGCGTCGCGCAGCAAGGTGAGTACGTGCTTGCGCGACACCGAGAAGCGCGTCGCCAGTCCATTGATGGAGAGCGGTACCGGGCCATCCGGCGGGAACGGATGGTCCACCCCACCACCGAGCGCCAGGCTGAACAGGATCACCATGCCGGCGGTGCGCTCGGCAAACGGCTCCAGCTCGGGTGCGCTCTCGAGCATCCGCAGGCCGGCGATGAAACGGCGGCCGAGCTCGAGCACGAAGGTCTTGATGAAGGCCGGATCGCTCAGCGCGGCCCGATAGGCCATTGCGGCTGGAATCACCGCGCTCATCGCGTCGAACTGTGCGCCCCACCGATCCTTGTGCAGCCGGACCAGCTTGTCGGTCGGCACCAGCGGCCGGCGCCGGCGGCCGAGATGGGGGATTGCTGCCAGCAGACCAACGGCGCGCATCAGCGCCAGCATGGCCTCGCAGCGCCCGGGGCTGCACAGCTCCAGCCTGACGCACATCTCCTTCATCGCGCCGACCGTCAGACCGAGCCCGCCGTCACGCTCCTCCGCGAAGTGCAGATACAGCGCAACGTGCGGAATAAGCGCGCGCGCACGGTCGCTCAACAGCGCGTTCAGGATGCGGTCGCCGCGATAGAGCGCAACGGCGCTCGCCGCCGATGTCCGCATCGCCGCGGCAAAGCCGGGATGGCTGCGCATCCGGTTCACGGCGTCAGGCAAAGGTGTCAGGGCCATCACTCCACGGCAGGTCTGGACGGCAGGTCTGGCCGGCCGCCGGGCCGGGACCTCTCGGCATTATGTTTTTACCGGTACGCCGCAGGTTCGACAATTCTGCCGCAAAACCACGATTTGGACAGATCGCCGCAGCCAGCGGGCGATGCCCGCGCCGCCTCGCGCCGGCACCGGCGGCGCTTGCGGCGGGACCGTCACGCCCCGCCATCCCCAGTGCGAGGCGGTAGAACCGATCAAAACGCCGTGCCGTGGCCTCGTTGCAGGCAAGCCCGCATGCTATCTGTCGCGCATGCAACGAACGAGAAGTCACGACGTGCCCGACGCGATTGAACTGTTGAAGACCCGCCGCTCGGTGAAGCCGCGCGAGATGAGCGGCCCCGGGCCCTCGCCCGCCGAGCTCGACACCATCCTGACCATCGGCGCCCGCGTGCCCGACCACGGCAAGCTCGCGCCCTGGCGCTTCATCGTGTTCGAGGGTGACGGCCGCCGCCGCGCCGGCGAGGTCATCGCCGCGGTCTTCGCCAAGAAGAACCCGCAGGCCGGCGCCGCCGAGATCGAGATCGAGAAGAACCGCTTCATGGAAGCGCCGCTGGTGATCGGGCTGGTGAGCTTCACCAAGCCGCATCCCAAGGTGCCGGCCTACGAGCAGGAGCTGTCCGCCGGCGCCAGCGCCATGAACATCCTGACCGCGGCGACCGCGCTCGGCTATGGCGGCTGCTGGCTGTCCGGCTGGTTCATGTTCGACCGCGACGTGATGGATGGGCTCGGGCTGAAGGCCGACGAGAAGCTCGCCGGACTGATTCATGTGGGCAAGCCGACCAAGCCGAGCGAGGATCGCCCACGGCCGGCGCTGGCGGATATCGTGACAAGGTTCTGAGCGCGCGCGCCGTGGCCGTCTTGTAGAGTGGGCAAAGGCGCAGGCCGTACTGTTTCCCCAATGCGAGATCGCCGTGGCGCCGTGCCCACCGTGTAGCAGCGGAATGCGCGGCCAGACGGTGGGCACGCTGCCGCCTTCGGCGGCGGCTTTGCCCACCCTACCCGCCTCATCGTCAAGCCGCCTTCGACGATCGCGTGCCGAACCGTGCCAAGAGACCCGCGATCTCGGAGGCCGGCCGCGCCGCGCTGAACAGGAAGCCCTGGACCTGGTTGCAGCCTTCGGCGCGCAGCCAGTCGAGCTGGTCGGCCGTCTCGACACCCTCGGCCGTGGTCGTGATGTTGAGGCTACGGCCAAGCCCGGCAATCGCGCGGACGATGGCGACGCAGTCGGAGCGCTGCGCGAGGTCCTTCACGAAGGAGCGGTCGATCTTGATCTTGTCGAACGGGAAGCTTCTGAGATAGCTGAGGCTGGAATAGCCGGTGCCGAAATCATCCATCGAGATGCGGATGCCGAGCCGGCGCAGCTGATGCAAGGTCGCAAGATTGGCCTCGGTCTCGGCCAGCAGGATCGACTCGGTGATCTCCAGCTCGAGCCGCTCCGGCGCCAGCGCCGACTGCGCCAGTGCATGGACCACCACCTGCACCAGGTTGCGGCTGCGGAACTGGACGGCCGAGAGGTTCACCGCGACCTTGATGCCATCGGGCCATTTCGCCGCCTCGTGGCAGGCCTCGCGCAGCACCCATTCGCCGAGCGGCACGATCAGCCCGATATCCTCCGCGACGGGGATGAAGTCCGCCGGCGAGATCATGCCCTTGTCCGGGTGGTGCCAGCGCAGCAGGCATTCAAAGGCGGAGATGGCGTTGGTGGCGACGTCGACCAGCGGCTGATAGTGCAGCTCGAACTCGCCATGCGCAAAGGCGCGACGCAAATCATGCTCCATGTCGCGCCGCTTCTGCGCCTGGCGATCCATCTCCTTCTCGAAGAAGCGATGCACGCGGCCGCCGTCCTGCTTGGCGCGATACAGCGCCATGTCGGCGTTCTTCATCAGCTCCTCGCAGCTCGCGCCATCACCCGGAGAGATCGCAATGCCGATGGAGGCACCGATCACGAGCTCGTTGCCGTCGATGTCATAGGGCGCGCTGAGCGTCGCGATCAGGCGGGCCGCACGCTCGCTCGCATCATCCGCGCCGGTCTGACCGATGATCGCGGCAAACTCGTCACCGCCCAGCCGCGCCGCCAGATGGCCGCCATGCATCTGCTGCCGGAGGCGGCCCGCGACCGCCTGCAGCAGCCGGTCGCCCATCGGATGGCCGAAGGAATCGTTGATGGTCTTGAACAGATCGAGATCGATGCACATCACCGCGATGCGCTTGGCTCCTGAAGCGGCGCCATCGAGCTCCTGCGTCAGGCGCTGCTGGAAGAACTCACGGTTCGGCAGGCCGGTCAGGCCGTCATGATGCGCCATGTAGGCAATGCGTGCCTCGGCGCGGCGGCGCTCGGTGATGTCGACGATGGCGACCAGCACGCCGTCGCGGCCATCGAAGGTGATCTCACGTCCGTAGGTCAGCACCTCGATCTCGCTGCCATCGGCCTTGCGATGGCGCCAGTCGCGGTGAAACTCATCGCTATCGGCGAGCCGCAAGAGCGCGTCGTCCAGCGTTTCCCATTCGCCCGGCGGCCACAGATCCCACACGCTCCTGCGCAGGAAGTCCGCCCGGCCATAGCCATAGTGCCGGACCAGCGCGTCGTTGACATTGAGGAACTGTGCTGTCGTGCGGTCGAGGATGCACATCGGCATCGGATTGGCATCGAACAGCAGCCGGAACGAAGCTTCACGCCGCTTCAGCGCCGTGACGTCGGCGATGGTCAGCGAGACGATGTCACCGAACGCATGGGCGCCAAGCTTGAGGTTGCGCGCTTCGCTGTCGAGCTCGAACTGGTCGCTTCCGCCATGCGTCACGACGTCGAACAGCCGCGTCATCACTTCGGGCGTGCACAGCATGTTGCCGCCCTGCTTCAGCCGATGCCATTGCAGGGTCGCCGACGGCAGCCGGAGCAGGTCGGCCGCCGCGCGATTGTGATGGACGACCTGGAAGTCGCTCGGCGCTCCCGTGCTGTCGCGGATGGTCGCGAGCGAGACGACGCCGTCGTCCGTCGTCGAGAAGATCGCGTCGAGCAGATTGTATTGCGTAGCGCGCTCGTTGACATAGGTGCCGACGAGCGTGCTGCCCCACCGCGAATTGGTCGGCAGCGCCAGGACGTCGTAGGTGCGGACCATGCCGTCGCGCACGCAATGCGCATTGGCGAGATACGGCTGGCCACTGGCGAGCGCGCAATTGGCGGCCTCCACCAGCACGGTGGCGCAATCCGGCGACACGGCTTCGACGGCAATGTCCCAGCGCTCGTCCTGCAGCCATTGCTGGACGTAGCGCCCGCTGCGCGAAATCTGCAGGCGGCCATCCTCGTTGTTGAGCACTGCGATATGATCGGCGAGACGGCCGAGGCTGCCCAGCATGACGTCCTCGTAGCGCGGCAGGCGCTGGCCCGGCCTCAACGCAGCCTGCCATTTGCGCCTGAGCACCGGAATGTCGTCAAAGAGATCGCTGCTGATCGTCGTTGACGCCTTGTTCTTCGCAGCACTCATCATTTTCTACTCAATCGCCACCCTGTCGGTCCCAGCGGTATCTGAAGCAGACACGGCTTTAATGAGCTGTAAATTGATAGGCTTCGCGCCTCGCGGGCAGCAATTGTGACAGTTTTAAGTGGTTCCATGGTTATCGCGCATTAGCGACTATGACAGCATCGCTTCACGATCGTGGTCGACGTCGCAACGCGTGACCGTCACGGCATTCATGCGGATGTGAGCTCGCGATCTCGCGACAAGATCTGCCCGAGTTTTGCTGATCGAACCGCCCTCTTCAAACAGAGGGCGCAGGGAAGGCCGGACCTCGACTGAGGCCCGTGGCCCGCCTGCGAAAAAAATGCAGGCGGCAGGTACCACAGGTCAGCCGGAAACCCGGCCCTCCCTGCGCGATGGTTGAACGGCTGCTTCGCGTTCTCCCTGGTGCGCCGGGCTTTCTGGCCACCATCCCCTGCACCACGCGCGAGCGTCGATACAGGGGTGATATCAGCGTCGGGATATCAGGACCGCGCGACTTGACCGTGCGTGCAGAATTGTTCGTCCGCGCAAGGAGACCTCACGCTGCAATCCCACACGCCCACCGCTCCCCGCCCCGCGTGCCGTGACGACCGCGATACGCCCCTCATCTCGAGGCGGGATGCGCGGAAAGATCGTCCTGATTTGCCCGACGGCGCAAGGACTAATGACTGCGACAAAGTAACCCGACGGGCAGATGATTAGTCCGTATGAGCGGTAGGGTGGGCAAAGGCGCTGCCGTGCCCCCTCCACGCGCGAGATCGATATGGCGCCGTGCCCACCATCTTCGTGATGAGTGCGTGGATGCACGGTGGGCACGCCGCCGCCTGCGGCGGCCGCTTTGCCCACCCTACGAGGCTGTGAATCTTTCGACTTTTGCGATTTTCGGCACGAGTCAAATCAATGACTTAGCTCACCAGAAATCTGCCGAAATCGAATTGTCTCTCATGCTCTACGCATCCCGCCTGCGGCAAATGTACCCCCTTGCACCGGCAAGCTCGGGATAGACGCAAGACGAATCCTCCATCATCTTGCTAGCTGACGATCGCGACGACGGGCCGCTAACAGAGCCCGCGCGCGATTCCGGCGGACGCAACGCGTCCGTCAGGACGAGGACACGACAGAGGGAGGACAGGCCATGGGCATTCACCTGCTCGATCGCGCCATCGGCAGCGACTATCCGACATTCGCCAGCACGGCTGATATCCGTGCGTTTGAGCAGACGCCGTACAGCGAACGGATCGCCGCCGAGAGCACCTATGACGCGCTCAAGCGCGGCGCCTCGGCCAATCCGGACGCGCCGGCGATCCAGTTTCTCCCCAACGCCGACCCCACCGACACGCCGGTCGTGATCTCCTACCGCGACTTGGTCGCCAGGGTGACGCAGGCCGCCAACATGTTTCACGCGCTCGGAGTGGGGCCGGACGACGTCGTCAGCTTCATGCTGCCGTTGGTGCCCGACGCCTTCGTCACGCTGTTCGGCGCCGAGGCCGCAGGCATCGCCAACCCGGTCAATCCGCTGCTGGAGCCGCACCAGATTGCCGAGATTCTCGATGCTGCCAAGACCAAGGTGCTGGTCGCGCTCGGGCCAATGCCCGGCACCGACATCTGGCAGAAGGTCGAGAAGGTGCGCGGCAGCTGCAAACACCTCAAGGCGATCGTGCAGGTGCATGGCGGCGGCGATCCCGCTGATGGCATCTACGCCTTCAACGATCTGATCAAGCCGCAGCCGAGCGATCACCTCGTCAGCGGCCGCAAGATCAAGGCCGGCGACACCGCCGCCTATTTCCACACCGGCGGCACCACCGGCACGCCGAAGCTGGTGCGTCACAGCCATGGCAACCAGGTCTACCAGGCCTGGGGCGTCAACCTGATCCTGAAAGCCAAGCCCGGCGGCGCGCTGCTGTTCGGCATGCCGCTGTTCCATGTCGGGGGATCGCTGACGCAGGCGCTGCAGACCCTGTCCGCCGGCGGCAGCCTCGTGGTGCTGTCGGGCGCCGGCTGGCGCAATCCGAATGCGGTGCGCAACATCTGGGGCCTGGTCGAACGCTTCAAGCCGGAGACGCTGTCGAGCGTGCCGACAGTGCTCGCCGCGACGCTCGGCGTGCCCCGGGGCAACACCGACATCTCCAGCCTGCGCTATGCGGCGGGCGGCGGCTCGGCCATTCCGGTCGCGGTGGGCCAGGCAATCATGGACAAGCTGAAGCTGCCGGTGATCGAGGTCTACGGCATGACCGAGACCGCGAGCGTGCACACCATGGCCTTTCCCGACCAGCCGATCCGGCTCGGGTCGGTCGGGCTGCCGCTGCCCTATTCGCAGGTGCGCATCGTCAAGCTCGATGCCGACGGGGCTTACGAGCGCGACTGCGCGACTGATGAGATCGGCGTCGTCATCATGGCCGGGCCCGGCGTGTTCGCAGGCTATCTCGACGACGCCCACAACAAGGGCGCCTTCGTCGACGGCCATTGGGTCAACTCCGGCGATCTCGGCCGGCTCGATCCGGACGGCTTCCTGTGGATCACCGGCCGCGCCAAGGACCTTGTGATCCGTGGCGGCCACAACATCGATCCGGCGCCGATCGAGGAGATCCTGTTCCAGCATCCGTCGGTGGGCTTCGCCGCCGTGGTCGGCCAGCCCGACGCCTATGCCGGCGAGCTGCCGATCGGCTACGTGCAGCTCAAGCCGGGTGCGGCCGTGCAGCCGGGCGAGCTGGAAGACTGGGTGCGCGCCCGCACGCCCGAGCGCGCCGCGGTGCCAGTGCAGATCATCCCGATCGATCCGATGCCGGTGACCGGCGTCGGCAAGGTGTTCAAGCCCCAATTGCGCTGGGACGCCGCGACGCGGGTGTTCGCGGGCGTGCTGAAGCAGCTCACCGATCGCGGCATCGACTGCAGCGTCAAGGTCGGCGCGCACGGCAGCCACGGCAGCATCGCCACGGTGACCTTGCGCAACGTACCGGCGGAGACGCGCGAGGCGATCGAGACCGAGGTGCACACACTGCTGGCGCCGTTCGTGATTCGGCATGAGGTGGTGCAGGAGTGAGAGAAGGTAGGCAACAAATCCGTCATTCCGGGGCGTAGCGACCTCCTTCGAGGTCGCTGCGAACCCGGAATCCCGAGGTTGTCTTGCGCGCGTTCCCCACGTCGAGATTCCGGGTTCAAGTCCGCAGCCCAAATCGCTTCGCGATCTGCGCTGCGGACTTGCCCCGGAATGACGGTGCGAGGAGGGCGCTGCTATTACTTCGCTGGCCTGATCGGCCACGGCGGTTGCAGCCGCAGCCCCCTCAAGGCCTTGCCAATCCTTTGTCGGCAGCAACCTTGTGCAACAGATCCGGCCGATCAGAAATGATCCCATCGACACCGTCATCGATCAGCCGCGCCATGTCCTCCGGCTTGTTGACGGTCCAGACCACGACGCTCAGCCCGAGCGCATGCGCCTCGCCGATCAGCTCCGGCGTGACGTCGGCGAAATAGGGCGACCACACCTTGCCGGCGGCGGCGTGAATCGTGCGCGGCAGCGAGCCGCCGTGATCGGCGGGATTGAAGCCGGCGGTCCAGCGCGTCGCCTCGGTCAATGACACCGTCGGCGCCTTGCCGCGTTGCAGGGACAAATAGACGGTCGGAATCCCGGGCGCGCGTTGCTGCACGATCTGCAGGGTCCGCCAGTCGAACGACTGGATCATGACGCGATCGACGAAGTGCTCGGCCTCGACGAGGCCGAGCAGCAGGGTCACGAACCGCTCCGGGTCCGGCGCTTCGGCGGGCAACGCGGGATCGAGCTTGGTCTCGATGTTGAGACGCACGTGACGGCCTCCTGAGCGCCGCACGAGGTCGATGACCTGTTTCAGGGTCGGAATGTGCGGCGGTGGGAAATCGGCGCCGGACAGGATCCGCTGGTCGGGAAACTGCTTCGCGTAGTCGCTGCCGGGGCGGATCTGCCCCACATCGTAGGACTGCACCTCGGCGAGCGGCAGTTCGATGAGCGGGGGTCCGGGGGGCGCGACGTAATTGCCTGCGGCGTCACGGGCGAGGTCGGGATTGAGCCGCCGCTCATGCGAGACCACGAGCACGCCGTCACGGGTCACGCCGACGTCGAGCTCGAGCGTATCGACATGGAGATCAAGCGCGGCAGCAAAAGCCTGCAGCGTGTTCTCCGGAAACAGGCCGCGCCCGCCGCGATGGGCTTCGATGTCGAAGGCCATGGCTGGGCTCGCGAGCCCAAGCAGCAGAGCCGTGCAGAGCGAGAGGGTCGGACGGTGCATGGCACCAGCCTACCATAGGAGGGCGGAATGCCCATTCCCCTTGTCTCCGCTGGCCTTCTGAACTAGGCCTTTTGCCATCAGACCAGCGGATAACGCTGGCCATGGATGGATCGAGGGGAGGCGATCCGCACGCGCTGCAGCGTCGTGCCTGCATCCCTTTTGGCTCATCCTTTCGAGTTCTGCTTCCGAGTTCACGCGCGACGGACCATGCCCATGACCGACCTTCCCGTAATCATAGCCGGCGGCGGCATTGGCGGCCTCGCGACTGCGCTCACCTTGCAGCAGATCGGCGTACCCTGCGTCGTCTATGAATCGGTGCGCGAGATGCGGCCGCTCGGGGTCGGCATCAACCTGCAGCCCAACGCGGTGCGCGAGCTCTATGACCTCGGCATAGCAGCCGGTGATCTCGACCAGGTCGGCGTGCCGGCCCGCGAATGGGCGCTGGTCGGGCTGAACGGCAACGACATCTATTCCGAGCCGCGCGGCCTGCTCGCCGGCTATGACTGGCCGCAATACGCCGTGCATCGCGGCAAGCTGCACATGCTGCTGCACAGCCGGCTGGTGGCGCGCGCCGGCGCCGAGACCGTGCGGCTCGGCAGCCGCGTCACGGGCTATGAGAAGAATGCCGATGGCTCGGTCACGGCCCGCATCGAGCACGCCGACGGATCGCGCATCGAGCAGCGCGGGCGGCTGTTGATCGGCGCCGACGGCATCCACTCGGCGGTGCGGGCGCAGATGCATCCAACGCAGCCGCCGATCCATTGGGGTGGCGCCGTGATGTGGCGCGGTGTGACCTGGGCGAAGCCGATGCGCACCGGATCGTCCTTCGTCGGGCTCGGCACCCATCGTCACCGGGTCGTGGTCTACCCGATCTCGCATCCCGACCCGAACACGGGGCTGGCGCTGATCAACTGGATCGCCGAGGTCACGATGGACAATACCGAGGGCTGGAAGCAGACCGGCTGGTTCCGTCAGGTGCCGGTGAATGAGTTTGCCCATCACTTCGCGGGTTGGACCTATGACTGGCTCGACGTGCCCGCGCTGATCGCCGGCGCCGACGGCGCCTATGAGAACCCGATGATCGACCGCGATCCGGTGCCGACCTGGGTCGACGGCCCGGTGGCGCTGATGGGCGACGCCGCGCATGCGATGTATCCGACCGGCTCCAACGGCGCCAGCCAGGCCATCGTCGACGCCCGCGTGCTCGGCGCGTCGATGCTGACGCACGGCGTGACGCCGGCGGCGCTCGCGGCCTATGACGACAAGCTGTGCGGCCCGATCTCGCAGGTCATCCTGCGCAACCGCGGCGCCGGCCCGTTCGGCCTGCTCAACATGGTCGACGCCCGCTGCGGCGGCACCTTCACCGATATCGACGAGGTGATCCCGCCGGCCGAGCGCGATGCGTTCATGGCCGGCTACAAGAAAGCGGCGGGATTTGCCATCGAGCAGCTCAACACCGCGCCGCGGACGATCGCCGAGGGGGCGATGGTCGAGGCGGTGAAGGCCGCCTGATTCAATCCAGCAAATAGCTGTCGTCCCGGGCAAGCCCTGCGACGCGCCAGCGTCGCTGGGCGCCGACCCGGGACCCATACTCCGCGGCGGATGTGAAGTGACACGCTGGAGCTATCAGCGTGCCTCGGCACATCGTCCTGTGGTTATGGATCCCGGCGTTCGCCGGGATGACACTGGTGATTTGGCGCGCATCTCGGCCAAACACCGTCATCGCGAGCGCAGCGAAGCGATCCCGAGTCTTCGCGGGACTCTGGATTGCTTCGCTGCGCTCGCAATGACGATGGAGAGACTGCCGCAGCCCGCGGTTACGCGTAGCGGCCGTGGCAGTGCTTGTACTTCTTGCCGGAGCCGCAGGGGCAGTCCTCGTTGCGGCCGATCTTGCCCCAGGTCGCCGGGTTGTTCGGATCGCGGGCCTCGGCCGCGACGGTAGCAGCGCCGGACGACGGCACCAGCGAGACGTTGGCGAAAGCCATTTCGTCCTCGCCGGTGGTCGGGTCGGCGTGATGCGCCTGCATCGGCGGCAGCACCGGCTGCTGTTCCTCCGGCGGCACGATCTCGACCCGCATCAGCTGCGCGGTGACCGCCTCGCGCAAATGCGCGATCATGGCCTCGAACAGCGTGAAGGCCTCGGACTTGTATTCCTGCAGCGGATCGCGCTGGCCATAGCCGCGGAGCCCGATGACCTGGCGCAAATGGTCCAGCATCACCAGATGCTCGCGCCAGAGATGGTCGAGCGTCTGCAACAGGATCGTCTTCTCGACGTAGCGCATCACGTCGGGGCCCCACTGCGCGACCTTGGCCGCCATGCGCTCGTCGACATGGGTCTCGATGCGCTTGAGCAGCTCCTCGTCGGCGATGCCCTCTTCCTTGGCCCATTCGTCGACCGGCAGGTCGACATCGAGCACACGCTTCAGCTCCTCCTTCAGGCCCGCGACGTCCCATTGCTCGGCATAGGCGTGCTCGGGCACGTGCTTGGCAACGACATCGTCGACGAAGGCGTGGCGCATGTCGGTGACGGTTTCGACGACGCTGTCGTCCTGCATCAGCTCGACGCGCTGGTCGAAGATCACCTTGCGCTGGTCGTTCTGGACGTTGTCGAACTTCAGAAGGTTCTTGCGGATGTCGAAGTTGCGCGCCTCGACCTTCTGCTGCGCCTTCTCCAGCGCCTTGTTGATCCAGGGATGGATGATCGCCTCGCCTTCCTTGAGGCCGAGACGGGTCAGCATGCTGTCGAGCCGGTCTGAGCCGAAGATCCGCATCAGATCGTCTTCCAGCGACAGGAAGAATTTCGAGCGGCCGGGATCGCCCTGACGGCCGGAACGGCCGCGCAGCTGGTTGTCGATGCGGCGGGATTCGTGGCGCTCGGAGCCGATGATGTAGAGGCCGCCCGGCTTGACCACGGTCTTGGCCGGCTTGGTGCCCTTGGCCGGCTCGATCTCGACCGTCTCCTCGGCCTTCAGCACGATCTCGCGGAAGCTGGCGATCTCGGCCTTGAGCTGCTCGATCTTGGTGGCCTTCTCGGCCTCGTCCGTGATCCCGGCGGTCTCCTGCTGGAGGCGCATGTCGAGCGAGCCGCCGAGCTTGATGTCGGTGCCGCGGCCCGCCATGTTGGTCGCGATCGTGATCGCGCCGGGCACGCCGGCCTCCGCCACGATATAGGCTTCCTGCTCGTGGAAGCGCGCGTTCAGCACTGCGAACAGTTTTGCGGGCTTGCCGGCACGGGCCGCCGCATACAGCTTGTCGAGCGCCCGCTCGCTGCCGAAATCGATCTGCTTGTAGCCGTGCTCCTTGAGATAGGCGGCGAGCACTTCCGACTTCTCGATCGACGCCGTGCCGACCAGCACCGGCTGCAGCCGGGCATTGGCGCGCTCGATCTCGGCGAGGATCGCGGCGTATTTCTCCTGCTGCGTCCGGTAGACCTCGTCGTCCTCGTCGAGACGCGCGACCGGCAGGTTGGTCGGGATCTCCAGCACTTCGAGCTTGTAGATGTCGAACAGCTCATCGGCCTCGGTCGCGGCCGTGCCGGTCATGCCGGCGAGCTTCTTGTACATGCGGAAATAGTTCTGGAAGGTGATCGAGGCCAGCGTCTGGTTCTCGGGCTGCACCGGCTGGTGCTCCTTGGCCTCGAGCGCCTGGTGCAGGCCTTCCGAATAGCGCCGTCCGGGCATCATGCGGCCGGTGAACTCGTCGATGATGACGACCTCGCCGTCGCGGACGATGTAATCCTTGTCGCGCGTGAACAGCGTGTGGGCGCGCAGCGCCTGGTTGATGTGATGCACGACCGAGACGTTCTCGACGTCGTAGAGCGACTCGCCCTTCAACTGGCCGGCGTCGCGCAGCAGGGTCTCGATCTTCTCCATGCCGGCTTCGGTCAGGGTCACCGTGCGCTGCTTCTCGTCGACCTCGTAGTCGGTCTTGTCGAGCCGCGGCACGAAGGTATCGATCGTGTTGTAGAATTCGGAGCGGTCGTCGAGCGGACCGGAGATGATCAGCGGCGTGCGCGCCTCGTCGATCAGGATCGAGTCGACCTCGTCGACGATGGCGAAATAGTGCCCGCGCTGGACCATGTCCTCCAGCCGGTACTTCATGTTGTCGCGCAGATAGTCGAAGCCGTATTCGTTGTTGGTGCCGTAGGTGATGTCGCAGGCATAGGCGGCCTTGCGCTCGGCATCGTCGAGGCCGTGGACGATCACGCCCGTGGTCAGGCCGAGGAAGCCGTAGATCTGGCTCATCCAGCTGGCGTCACGGCGGGCGAGGTAATCATTCACCGTCACGACGTGGACGCCCTGGCCGGCCAGCGCGTTGAGATAGACCGCCAAGGTCGCCACCAGGGTCTTGCCTTCGCCGGTCTTCATCTCGGCGATGTCGCCCTCGTGCAGCACCATGCCGCCGATCAGCTGGACGTCGAAATGACGCTGGCCGAGGGTGCGCTTGGAGGCCTCACGGACGGTGGCAAAGGCCGGGACCAAGAGGTCGTCGAGCGTCTTGCCCTCGGCAAGCTGCGTCCTGAACTCCTCGGTGCGGGCCTTCAGGGCCTCGTCCGACAGCGGGGCCAGCTCCGGCTCCAGGGCGTTGATGGCGTTGACACGGGCCTGGTAGCCCTTGACGCGACGGTCGTTGGCTGAGCCGAAGAGCTTACGGGCGAGCGCGCCGATCATACTGAAATCCTACTTCTATGGGTCTGCGTTGCAGCCGTAACTCGTGCTTTGGGTTTGCTGTTCCCGACGTGATGCACCGCAGCACCCGCGCCTGGCTCGAACTTCGGCGCCGGGCGGCGTCCGCCAGATGAGTGGGAGACGAGTAAACCAAGGTTCAACGGCCAAAAACGCAGCAAAATAAGCGCTATCGCCCTTGAAGCGATCGGGCAGAGATATGGCTGGGGTGGAACGTTGTCAACGGCGCCCGACGCCCGGGCCGCTGCTTCGAATCTGTCGCCGATTTCACGAAATTGACAGACTTTTCGCGTTGCCAAGGCACGGCGATTGGGCGAGTGTCCCGGCCGCCCTGAGGCCTCTCCCTTCGAGCCCCTTCTAAACAAGGATTTTCCATGACCACGTCGTTCCCGGTTACGAAAACCGGCCTGCGCTTCGGCTTTGCCACCGCACTCGCCGGCAGTCTCGCGTTGTCCCTGCTCGTCCTGCCCGCCCGCGCAGCCGAGGACGCCAACCCGGTGCTGGCCAAGGTGAACGGTGCCGAGATCCGCAAGAGCGACGTGGCGCTGGCCGAGGAGGAGCTCGGACCGAGCCTCGCCCAGATGGACCCGGCGACCAAGGACGAGAACGTGCTGTCGTTCCTGATCGACATGAAGCTCGTCGCCAAGGCGGCCGAGGACAAGAAGGTCGGCGACAGCGAGGACTTCAAGAAGCGCCTCGGCTTCACCCGCAACCGGCTCCTGATGGACAGCCTGCTCGCCAGCGAGGGCAAGGCCGCCACCACCCCGGACGCGATGAAGAAGGTCTATGAGGAGGCCTCCAAGCAGATCGGCGGCGAGCAGGAAGTGCACGCCCGCCACATCCTGGTCGAGACCGAGGACGAGGCCAAGGCCGTCAAGGCGGAGCTCGCCAAGGGCGCCGATTTCGCCGAGCTGGCGAAGAAGAAGTCCAAGGACCCCGGCGCCTCCGATGGCGGCGACCTCGGCTTCTTCACCAAGGAGCAGATGGTGCCGGAATTCGCCAACGTCGCCTTCGGCATGGAGCCGGGCAAGATCTCCGATCCCGTGAAGACCCAGTTCGGCTGGCACGTCATCAAGGTCGAGGAGAAGCGCAACCGCAAGCCGCCGGAGTTCGATCAGGTCAAGAGCCAGATCGAAACCTACGTGACCCGCAAGGCTCAGGCCGATTACGTCGGCAAGCTGCGCGAGGCCGCCAAGATCGAGCGCCTGGACAAGCCGGCCGCCGACGCCGCCAAGCCGGCAGACGCGAAGCCGGCAGACGCGAAGCCGGCCGAGCCGGCGAAGAAGTAAGCGGCAGCGCTCGAACGCGACGTCGTCGCGTAAGAGCCATCACAGCCGCGTCACAAAAGGTGTCGTCCCGGCCTCCGCGCCGGGACCCATACCGCGTGGTGTGCGAAACAGGCACGCGGCTAGTACCAGGTGCCCCGACTAAACCCTGTGGTTATGGATCCCGGCGTTCGCCGGGACGACAGCGGTGGGTGTGGAGACATCCACTCCCACAACGCCGACCGAGGTGATACAGAGCGCTTCCCGCTCATCTCTGCCGGAAGCCCTCGATGTCCTCAGCCGTTTCCCCGCTCGCCCCGACCGACGTCCCCGACATGCCGGCGCTCGCCGGCGTCAAGCTCGCGACCGCGGCGGCCGGCATCCGCTACAAGAACCGCACCGACGTGCTGCTGGCGCTGCTCGACCCCGGCACCACCGTCGCCGGCGTGTTCACACAGTCGAAATGCCCGTCGGCGCCGGTCGAATGGTGCCGCGCCAAGCTGAAGGGCGGCAAGGCCCGCGCGCTGGTGGTCAATTCCGGCAACGCCAATGCCTTCACCGGCAAGACCGGCAAGCAGTCGACCGCGTTGACCGCTGCGATCGCCGCCAAGGCGGTCGGCTGCAAGCAGGACGAGATCTACCTCGCCTCGACCGGCGTGATCGGCGAGCCGCTCGATGCCACCAAGTTCGACGGCGTGCTGGAGGGCCTTGCCGGCACCGCCACCCCTGAGGACTGGATGGGCGCGGCGCGCGCCATCATGACCACCGACACCTTTCCGAAGGTGGCGACCGCCACCGTCAAGCTCGGCAAGGCCAAGGTGACGATCAACGGCATGGCCAAGGGCGCAGGGATGATCGCGCCGGACATGGCGACGATGCTGTCCTTCGTGTTCACCGATGCGCCGATCTCGGCGCCCGCGCTGCAGGCCCTGCTCAAGGCCGGCGTCGAGGACACGTTCAACGCGGTGACGATCGACGGCGACACCTCGACCTCGGACACGCTGCTCGCCTTTGCCACCGGCGCCGCCGCGGCCAAGGGCGCACCGAAAATCAGCCGCGCCAGCGATCCACGCGCGAAAGCGTTCGTGAAGGCCTTCAATGCCGTGCTGGCCAATCTCGCCGAGCAGGTCGCGCGCGACGGCGAAGGCGCCCGCAAGCTGGTCGAGATCATCGTCGAGGGCGCCAAGAGCAAGCCGTCCGCGCGCAAAATCGCGATGTCGATCGCCAACTCGCCCCTGGTGAAGACCGCGATCGCCGGCGAGGACGCCAATTGGGGCCGCGTCGTCATGGCGGTCGGCAAGGCCGGCGAGCCGGCCGACCGCGACAAGCTGTCGATCTCCTTCAACGGCATCCGCGTCGCCTCCAAGGGCGCGCGCGATCCCGCCTATGACGAGGCCGAAGTCTCGGAGGCCATGAAGGCGCAGAAGGTGCAGATCAAGGTCGCGCTCGGCCTCGGCAAGGGCCGAGACCGCGTGCTGACCTGCGACCTGACCAAGGAATATGTCGCGATCAATGGCGACTACAGGTCCTGATCGTTCCCGCACTCAGGATCGAGATCCCGGGGTTCGGCGCCGTTCCGCCGTCCCGGGACAATGGTTGCGCTCAACTCGCGATGCGTGCATCGGCGACCGCCTTCTTGAACAGTGCGTTCATGGCGTCGGCGATGCCCTGGGTCGGCGAGACCTCGAAATAGAACCCGTCCGACGCGCAAGCCTGCATCTTCTGCGCGATCTCGCTGTTCGGCGACGGACCGAACGGACCCTTGTTGAAGGGATCGATCCAGCTCATGTACCAGCTGTTGGTCGGCAGTTGCAGATAGGTCGTGTAGAGCACGGCGATCTTGATGCCGCGGTTCTTCAAGGTGGTGCACAGCGCGGGATCGATCGGCGACTGGCAGCGATTGCCGCTGGCCTTGGGCTTGAGACACGCGGCATTGCTTTCGTCGGCGACGCCGTCCGAGACGAAGAACAGATATTTCAAGGGCGAGCCCGTGGTGCCGTCGCCCGGGGTCGAGATCTCGTTGTTGACGGCCGGGAACACCGCGGTGAACGGCGTGTCCTTGTCGGCCGTGTAGGCGTCATTGTTGCCGTAGACGCCCATCAGGTCGATATTCCCGGCGGCGCTCTTGGCGCTGGAGAGACTCGACGACAGCGAGAACAGCGCCCGCAGGCCGATCGTCTTGGACGCCGCACCGAAATCGTAGATCGCCATGCGGAACTGGTTCGGATAGGTCTGGGTCTGCGTCGCCGTATCCATCAGCTTCTGGGTGGCGCTGCGCAGCACGTCGATCCGCGTGGTCACTCCGAGCGTCTTGGCGAGATTGTAGTAGTTGTTCGAATCGTTGTAGTCGTGGCAGGCGAAGGCGCATTTGTCGGTGGTCGCATTGACCATCTTGGTCACGTCGTCCGGGGTCGCCGCAACGCCCATCGACGGAGAATTGTCGAGCAGCAGGTAGAAGTCGATATATTTCGGCATCGAAGCCGTCGCCTGCGACGAGCCCTGCAGGGTCAGGGTCTTGAACCCGACGATGTTCATGAACATCGTCGGCACGGTCGCCGAGAACGAGACCGTGGCCTTCAGCACCGAGCCGCTCTTCTTCACGTCGGACGTCAGGCTGTTGAGCGTATAGCCGCTCGTACCGGACATGTTGCCGTTGAAGATCTTCTTGGCATCGTCGTTGCCGGCGTCGATGACGCCGTCCGCGGTCATCGCGCCCGCCGCGATGAAGGCCGGCGCTGTCCTCGACACGGCGCCGACCGACGCGGCGTCCACCGCCGACTGCAGCTTGGCGCGCATCTGGTTGGCGCGGCTGTAGTCGACGCCGCAGCCGACCGCAGAGATCACCGGCACGCAGACGATGGCGAACGTCACGGCGACGTTGCCACCGATGTCGCGGCGCAGGCGAGCCAGCAGATCGGCAAGCAGAATAGATAAAATTCGCATGAAGTATGCCTAACGAACCATGAGGAGGTTACGGCGTTCGCCCGTGAAAATACGCGTGAACCGATTAAGGTTGGCTTATTTCACTCGTGGAAACAGGGCTCGAAACAGCCTAGGTTAAAATTCCCTCAAGAGGCGCACTCGGCTTGTTCAGACGGACGCGCGCCGCCGACCTTTCGAACCAACCGGATGATGCCTGACCTGAAACTCACTCTCGTGGTCGCCTGCGCGCTGGTCGACACCGACAATCGCGTGCTGCTGGCGCAGCGCCCGCCCGGCAAGTCGCTCGCAGGCCTCTGGGAGTTTCCCGGCGGCAAGCTCGAGCCAGGCGAGCGGCCCGAGGCCAGCCTGATCCGCGAGCTCGACGAGGAGCTCGGCATCACCGTGCGCGAGGCCTGCCTCGCGCCGCTGACCTTCGCGAGCCACGCCTACGAGACCTTCCACCTGTTGATGCCGCTCTACATCTGCCGGCGCTGGGAAGGCCAGGTCAGCGCGCGCGAGGGCCAACAACTCGCCTGGGTGCGGCCCAACAAACTGCGCGACTACCCGATGCCGCCGGCCGACATCCCGCTGCTGCCGCCTCTCATTGATCTGTTGATGTAGCCCAGGGTGGCGCCACGCCTTCAGTCGTCATGCGCGGGCTTGACCCGCGCATCCATCAGGCTTTCAAGCTCTTCAAGAGCGATGGATCGCCGGGTCTAGCCCGGCGATGACGAGTAACGCTATTCCCAGCTCCCGGCACGCGGCACTTTCTTCACCGCCGCCTCCAGGCTCGTCTTGGCAGACCCCGGCTGCAGCGGCTTCTGCTGGCTCTCATGCGGCGCCCAGCCGGACATCCAGATGATGTCGAAGGTGGCGCGGATGCGGCCGTCGGCATCGGCAAACCGCCCGGCATAGATCTCCGCCATGCGCAGCAAGGTCGCGCGCCGGGTCGGCGTGCGGCGGCGTTCGACCAGGCTGTTGGCAGCGCCCATGCGCCTGAGGTCCTGCATCAGTCCGAATGCGTTGCCATAGCGCACCACGACCCGGTCGACGTCAACGACAGGCAGCGCAAATCCTGCTCGCTGCAGCAGGCCGCCGACATCGCGCAGATCGGCGAAGGGCGCGACGCGCGGCGACACGCCGCCCTCGCATTCGGCCTCGGCGGCAGCAAAAGATTGCCTGAGCTCGGTCAGCGTGTCGCCGCCGATCATGGCCGCCAGCAAGAGACCATCCGGGCGTAGCGCACGGCGAAGCTGCGCAAGCAGGCCGGGCAGGTCGTTGACGAACTGAAACGCCAGCGCCGAGAGCGCGAGATCGAGCGATTGCGGCGCAAGCTGCAGCTCTTCAGCAGCGGTTTCCGGCGTCGCGAGATGCACGAACTGGCCGACCAGTCCCGCAAGATGCGGCTTCAAGCCCGCCCCCGGCGTCCAGATATCGGCGGCGTCGACAAAGGATCGGTTCACCGCGGCGAGCCGGTCCTCGAGGTCCTCGGCCACTCGCTCGAACAGGAAAGTCTCCGGCGCACGCAAAGCCCGGCGCTGCCTGAGCGCAAGCAAGTTACGATCGAACAGGACGGGTGCGGTGGCGGGCTGGGTCATGGGGGGCTCGTTACGCCGATCCTCGCGGCCGGACAATGCACCGCTTGAGCGGGGTCCGAGGCCACGCTAACGTATAATGGCCCAATCCAAAATATCGGCGTTCGCCGACTGAGTTCATTACAATCATGCTCACGGTCCACCTTCGCGACATCAGCATCGAGGTGGTCGAAGCCTGGCGGTTCGCATTCGCCGACATTGGCGAGGTCCAGATCTCTCACGGAAGCATTCTGGACCAGCACGCCGATGCCGTCGTGAGCCCAGCGAACAGCTTCGGCTTCATGGATGGCGGCATCGACTTGCACTACGCGCGCCACTTCGGTTGGCAGGTCGAGACGGAGCTTCGCGAGCTGCTGGCCGCATGCCATTATGGCGAGCTTCCGGTGGGACAGGCGGTCATCATCCCAACCGGACATCCGGAGATTCGATATCTTGTCAGCGCCCCGACCATGCGCGTGCCGTCGCGGATCGAGGGGACCGCGAACGTCTACCTCGCCCTGCGCGCGGCTCTGATCGCGGTGCTGACCCATAATGCTACGCAGGCGGTGCCGATCACCTCGCTGCTGGTGCCGGGAATGGGCACCGGCATTGGCGGGATCCGGGCCGAACAGGCGGCCCGCCAGATGCGCGCCGCCTATGATGCGGTCGTCAAAGGCCACGGTGCCAGGACCAGAACGGCGCGCGCCATTCTCGGAGAGCATCGTGATCTCCTTGCCTGACTCCTGGCCATCCACCGTCGGCGCGCTGCGCGGCGGATTTGCCCATATCGCCAAGCTCGCGCTCGACATCGCGCTGCCGACGCTCTGCATCTCCTGCCGGGAGCCGGTCGACGGCGACGGCGTCTGCGCCGCCTGCTGGGGCAAATTGTCGTTCATCGAGCGGCCGTATTGCCCGAAGCTCGGCATTCCCTTCGTCTACGATCCCGGCCCCGAGCTGCTGTCCATGGAAGCGATCGCCGCACCGCCCGCCTATGCGCGGGCACGGGCCGCCGTGCGCTATGACGATGCCGCGCGCACGCTGGTGCATGCACTGAAATATCAGGACCGCACCGACCTGGCGCCGATCATGGGACGCTGGATGGCGCGGGCCGGGCGCGAGCTGCTCGACGGAGCCGACATGCTGGTCCCGGTGCCGCTGCACTGGCAGCGCGGCTTCAGCCGCCGCTACAACCAGTCCGGCGCACTGGCACGGGCGATCGCCCGGCACAGCGGCACCAGACTGCATGGCAGTGCCTTGCGCCGCGTGCGCGCGACCGAGCAGCAGGTCGGCCTGTCGCGTGCCCAGCGCGCCAGCAATGTGCAGGGCGCATTCCAGGTATCAGCAGACCGCCTGCAGGATGTGCAGGGGCGCCGGATCGTGCTGGTCGACGATGTCCTGACCACCGGCGCCACGGTCGATGCCTGCGCCCGCGCCTTGCTGCGGGCAAAGGCAGCCGAGGTCAGCGTGCTCGTCTTTGCCCGGGTTGTCGATGCGCCCCGCGCTCCCATATAATCGGAGGCTCCGTAACAGCAGAGCACGACATGACCGCTGCGATCGAAATCTATACCCGTCCGGGGTGCGGCTACTGCACCGCTGCCAAATCGCTCCTCACCCGCAAGAAAGTCACCTTCACCGAGCACGATGCCGGCAAGGATCCGTCAGTCCGGCAGAAAATGTACGACCTGGTCGGACCGGGCTCGACCTTTCCGCAGATCTTCATCGGGCAAACCCACATCGGCGGCTGCGACGATCTCTATGCGCTCGATCGCGAGGGCAGGCTCGACGCCATGCTGACCGGAGACAAGGCGATATCATGAGCACGGACCGCAGCTTCGTCGCCGCAATGGTGCAGATGCGCACCTCCCTGCTGGCTGAGCCGAGCCTCGAGCAGGGCACCCGGCTGATCCGGGAAGCGGTGGCGCAAGGTGCCGAATACGTCCAGACGCCCGAAGTGAGCAACATGATGCAGCTCAACCGGACGGCCCTGTTCGAGCAGCTCAAGAGCGAGGACGAGGACCCTTCGCTGAAGGCCTACCAGGCCCTGGCCAAGGAGCTGAACATTCATCTCCATATCGGCTCGCTGGCCTTGCGCTTCTCGGAGGACAAGGCCGTCAACCGCTCGTTCCTGATCGGGCCGGACGGCAACGTGCTGGCGAGCTACGACAAGATCCACATGTTCGACATCGACCTGCCGGGCGGCGAGAGCTATCGCGAATCCGCCAACTACCAGCCGGGCGAGACAGCCGTGATCTCGGATCTGCCCTGGGGACGGCTGGGTCTGACCATCTGCTATGACGTCCGCTTTCCCGCGCTCTACCGGGCGCTGGCCGAGACCGGCGCGTCCTTCATCAGCGTCCCCTCCGCCTTCACCCGCAAGACCGGCGAGGCGCATTGGCACACGCTGTTGCGCGCCCGCGCCATCGAGACCGGCTGCTTCGTCTTCGCCGCCGCCCAGTGCGGCCTGCACGAGAACAAGCGCGAGACCTTCGGTCACTCGCTGATCATCGATCCCTGGGGTGAGGTGCTCGCCGAGGGCGGCGTCGAACCGGGCGTGTTCCTGGCGCGCATCGATCCTTCCCGGGTCGAAACCGTGCGCCAGACGATTCCCTCGCTGCAGCACGGTCGTCGCTTCGGTATCGCCGACCCCAAGGCCGGTCCGGATTATCTGCACCTCGTACGAGGCTCGGCATGATCCGTTACGCGCTGCGCTGCGAGCGTGGTCACAGCTTCGAAAGCTGGTTCCAGAGCTCCTCGACCTACGAATCGCAGGTGAAGCGCAAGCTGGTGGAATGCCCGACCTGTGGCTCGGCCAAGGTCGAGAAGGCGATCATGGCGCCGCGCATCGTCAGCAAGAAGGGCCGCGAGGTCGCACCCGTGCAGGCCGCGCCGACGCCGGCGCAGGCGCCGGCGCAGGACGTCATTCCGCCGGCATCGACATCGCTGATGATGGCGCAGGAGCGCGAGCTGCGCGCCAAGCTCAAGGAGCTGCGCGACCACATCGTCAAGAACGCCGACGATGTCGGCGAGCGGTTCCCGACCGAAGCGCGCAAGATGCACTATGGCGAGACCGAGCACCGGCCGATCTATGGCGAGGCGTCGCTGCAGGAGGCGCGCGAGCTGGTCGAGGAAGGCATCGAGGTCGCGCCGATTCCCGTGCTGCCGGACGATCGGAATTGACAAGATAATCTCGTCGTTCCGGCGCGCGCTCGCGACAGCGAGCGCACCAGGAATCTCGAGATTGTCTTCGTCATTGCGAGCGAAGCGAAGCAATCCAGGAGCCGAGGAAAGATTCTGGATTGCTTCGCTCGCAATCGCAGTGCTGATCGCGATCAAGGGCTGACTACACTGCGATCAGCAGCGCGACCCCGGCCACGATCAGCGCGATACCGCAGATCTCGCGCAGCGAGACCGGCTGCTTGAACGAATAGTACGAGACGCCCTGCGCGAACAGGACCTCGATCAACGCGAGCGTGCGGACGTTGGCCGCCGCGGTGAGCGCAAAGGCCAGAAACCAGAACTGCGAGGCGAAGGCGCCGACGAAGCCGGCCATCATCGACGGCCGCCACAGCGACAGGATGCCGCGCAGGATGTCCGGCGCGCGCACGAGCAAATAGACGGTCAGGATCGCCGTCTGTACGAACAGGCCCCATACCAGCGTGGTGGACGCGGCCGTGACGAAGGAGACGCCCTCCACCGTGATGATCGCGCCACGGAAACCGACGGCCGACAACGCGAAGGCGGCGGCTGCGATCAGGCCGGTCACGGTCGGCTTCAACTCCGCAAAGCTCTTCTCGCCACCGGGCCTCAGCGCCGTGATCACGACACCAATGGTGGCGATCAGGATCGCGCTCAACTTGGCGACCGAGAGCGGATCGCCGAGGAAGATGAAACCGAAGATCGCGGTCTGGATCGCCTCGGTCTTCAGATATGCGGTCGTGACCACGAAGGAGCGGTCGGTCATCGCCAGCAGCATCAGCCCGGTGCCGATGATCTGGCTGAGCGCGCCGAGCAGCAGCCAGGGCCAGAACGCCGCCGATGGCCACGGCAGGCGATCGCCGGTGGCCAGCAGCACCACCGTCAGGAACACCAGCGAGAACGGGAAGCCGAACAGGAAGCGGATGTTGGTCGCGCCCCAGGTGCCGAGCCTGGCCGTCAACGACCGCTGCATCGCGTTGCGCGCGACCTGACCGGCGGCTGCGACCAGCGTGAACGGAATCCAGAGCGAGGTGATGGAGAGCATGCGGGGTACGGAGCGGCTGTGAGGGCCGGCCACCGTGACGAGCAGGAGGCGTCGGGTCAACAGGACAGGCGGCATGTCAGGATTGCTGCCCCCGGCGGGACGACAGGCGCATCTTTAGGGCTCGTGGTACAATCGCGCCAAAAAGACGGTGTCGTCCCTGCGAACGCAGGGACCCATAACCACCGGCTTCAATGATTTTCGACAATCCATCCACGGGATGGTACGGGTATGTATTACGTCTATATTCTCGCGAGCGGCCGTCACGGCACCCTGTATGTTGGCGTGACCAACTCGATTCACAAACGGCTTCAGCAACATCGCGATGGTCAGGGCTCGCTCTTTGTGAAGAAGTACGAAGTCTTTCGTCTCGTCTATGTTGAAACGTACTCTGTCGCCGAAGAGGCGATCATCCGCGAGAAACAGCTCAAGCGCTGGAAGCGCGACTGGAAAATCGAGCTGATCGAGCGCGACAATCTCGAATGGCGCAACCTCAGCGACCTGATCTCCTAGCGTGCCCCAAACCGCTCCCTGGGGTTATGGGTCCCTGCGTTCGCGGGGACGACACCATTTGTTAGGCGGCTTAGCGGGCTTGACCGACGACACCGGAGGGTGAAGCTGACGAGAAGAGCAAAGCTGT
Organism: Bradyrhizobium sp.; assembly: GCA_049802835.1. Taxonomy (GTDB): domain Bacteria; phylum Pseudomonadota; class Alphaproteobacteria; order Rhizobiales; family Xanthobacteraceae; genus Bradyrhizobium. The sequence goes on along the minus strand of JBARNF010000618.1, from coordinate 4,433 downwards.
CGTCCCGGGCAAGCCCGCTGACGCGACGCGTCAGCGGGCGCAGACCCGGGACCCATACCGCGTAATCTGTCTTGGGGCAGGCTGCACGTTGGACCTGTCGTGCGACAAACATCTGCCGGTGGCTATGGGTCCCTGCGTTCGCAGGGACGACACCATTTTTGGAGCGACATCCGGGCCGAAGCGAAAAGCGACGCCGCGCTACACCATCTGCTCGGCGACCATCATGTAGTTCACGTCCATGTCGGGCGACAGGCTCCAGCGGTCCGCGAACGGGCTGTAGACGACGCCGCTTTGCTCCGTGATCACGAGGCGATTGTCGAGCAGGCATTTGGTCAGTTCGTCCGGCGTGACGAACTTGTTCCACTGGTGGGTCCCGCGCGGCAGCCAGCGCAGCACATATTCCGCGCCGACGATGGCCAGCGCAAAGCTCTTCCAGTTCCGGTTCAGGGTCGAAACCACCATCAATCCGCCCGGCTTCAGCAGCGCCGCGCAGCGGCCGAGAAAGGCGCTGACGTCCGTGACATGCTCGACGACCTCCATCGCGAGCACGATGTCGAAGCGTTCGCGCAGGTCCATCTCCTCGACCGTGGTGCAGCGGTAGTCGATCGACAGATGACCTTTCTCGGCGTGCAGCCTCGCCGCGGCGATGTTGCTCGCCGACGGATCGACGCCGACCACCTGGGCACCCAGCCGCGTGAACGGCTCGCACAACAGTCCTGCGCCACAGCCGATATCGAGCATCCGCAATCCCGACAGGCAGTTCAGGCTCTTGGCGTTGCGCTCGAACTTCCGGCAGGCGGCGTCGCGGATATAGGTCAGGCGCAGCGGGTTGATCTTGTGCAGGGGCGCCATCTTGCCCTTGGGGTCCCACCAGGTCTCGGACAGTTTCGAGAACTTCGCGATCTCGGCCGGATCGACGGTCGAGCCCGGAGGAACAGAGGGGCTGCGGGAATCCTGAGGCATTGTCATCACTGAATACTCATTGATCGAATCTGAAGCGCCGTGACGGCCTAGCGCGCCGTAATGGCGTTGCGAAACGCCAGCGGCTCCGCGATGGTCGCAATGGTTTCCTTGCCTTCGCCCACACCCAAGATGGTGACGTCGCCATAGTTGAGAAGCCGTCCCATGATGGTCTGGTTGACGTCGACACTCTCGACCTTGTCGAGGGCCATTTCGAAGGTACGGCGCTTGATGAAACCGGTTTTATGGACGACGCGGCGATTGGTGACGTCGGTCTCGGTGGTCAGCCGGTGGAACCAGGCCCGGACCGTCCAATACAGTGCGACCACGGCGATGACGGCGGCCGTGGCCAGACACAGCATCGTGAGATTGTCGTTGACGGTCATCCGCGAAAGAACGACGAGCGCGAACGCAACGATCCAGCCGCCGATGGCCGGCAGATAGAACATCCAGTGCGCATTGGTCGAATAAAGCACCTTCTCGCCGGGTTGCAGGATCTCGTCGATGTAACGCGCCATACTCCGCCTCTACCCCACCCCTTCACCACAAGGAACCGGCTTGCCCCCGGCCGCGCCGCTATGTATACGCGCGTTTCGGCGGGCGCGCCTCCGGTTTTGCGCATGCCGGTCAACTTATCCTCCTGATGGGAATGAGTGCGTCGTCATGGGTCGCCTCGTGCTGAAATTCGGCGGCACATCCGTCGCCAACATCGACCGCATCCGCAATGTCGCCCGCCATGTGAAGCGCGAGGTCGACGCCGGCCACGAGGTCGCCGTGGTCGTCTCCGCGATGTCCGGCAAGACCAACGAGCTCGTCGCCTGGTGCACCGAAGCGTCGCCGATGCATGATGCGCGGGAATATGACGCCGTGGTGGCCTCGGGCGAGCAGGTCACGTCCGGCCTGCTTGCGATCGTATTGCAGAGCATGGGGATCCAGGCGCGATCCTGGCAGGGCTGGCAGATACCTATCAAGACCAGCGACGCGCATGCTTCGGCACGAATCGTCGAGATCGACGGCTCCGAGCTGATCCATCGCTTCCAGGAGCGCAAGGAGGTTGCCGTCGTCGCCGGCTTCCAGGGCATCAACCCCGCCACGAATCGAATCACCACGCTCGGTCGCGGTGGCTCCGACACCTCGGCGGTGGCGATCGCGGCCGCCATCAAGGCCGACCGCTGCGATATCTATACCGACGTCGACGGCGTCTACACCACCGATCCGCGCGTCGTCCCGAAGGCCAGACGCCTCGACAAGATCGCGTTCGAGGACATGCTGGAGCTGGCCTCCCAGGGCGCCAAGGTCCTGCAGGTCCGCTCGGTGGAACTGGGCATGGTGCACAACATGCCGATCTTTGTCCGCTCCAGCTTCGACAAGCCCGAGGATATCGACCCGTACGCCAACCAGCCGCCGGGGACGCTGATCTGCAGCGAGGAACAAATCATGGAAAATCACGTCGTGACCGGTATCGCCTTTTCCAAGGACGAGGCCCAGATCTCGGTGCGCCAGATCGAGGACAAGCCCGGCGTCGCGGCCTCGATCTTCGGCCCGCTGGCGGATGCCAACATCAATGTCGACATGATCGTGCAGAACGTGTCGGAGGACGGCAAGACCACCGATCTCACCTTCACCGTGCCGGCCACCGACTACAATCGGGCGCGCGAGACGATCACCACGGCCAAGGACAAGATCGGCTACCAGCGCTTGGATACCGCGACCGATGTTGCCAAGGTCTCGGTCATCGGCTCGGGCATGCGCAGCCATGCCGGGGTGGCCGCCCAGGGCTTCGCTGCGCTGGCCGCGCGCAACATCAACATTCGCGCGATCACGACGTCGGAGATCAAGTTCTCGGTCCTGATCGACGCCGCCTATACGGAGCTTGCGGTCCGCACGCTGCATACGCTCTACGGGCTGGATCAGGCCTAGAAAATCCTTCTCCTCGGCCACATATGTCCCATTATGTGACAGCAGAAAGTGGCCCGGAGGCATCGAAAGCCGTTGACGCCGCCATCGATGGCAGGCGTTTTGCTTGGCAAAACAAGCCTCAATTCGCTATACGCCTCGCAGGATGGCTGCCGCGAACTGCGCTCCAGTGATGGTTGTTCTGATTCGGACCGGCACTCTGTACGTGCGATAGTTCCGAATCAAGAAAGCTGTTCGATGTCGAGAGGTTAGCGCCAGATCTCGGCTGTTGCCGGGCTGGCCCAGGAAGGGGGATTGTGCCACATGCGAAGCACGTCGGGAGGCCCCCGCGTCCTGCTCAGACGGCTTCGCGAGACCATGGCGGAGCAGGTCTCGGCACAGGAGCGACTCGACAAGATCGTGGTGCTGATCGCGGCCAACATGGTCGCAGAGGTCTGCTCGGTCTATGTGCTGCGCGTCGACAACACGCTCGAACTCTACGCCACCGAAGGTCTGAACCGCGACGCCGTGCACATGACGGTGCTGAGCGCGCATGAGGGCCTCGTCGGTCTCGTCGCGAGCGAGGCAACCCCGCTCAACCTGAACGACGCACAGAGCCACCCTGCCTTCTCGTATCGCCCTGAAACGGGTGAAGAGATCTACCATTCCTTCCTCGGCGTGCCGATCCTGCGCGCCGGCAACACGCTCGGCGTGCTGGTGGTGCAGAACCGCGCCAAGCGCACCTATGTCGAGGAAGAGGTCGAGGCGCTGCAGACCACGGCGATGGTCCTCGCCGAGATGATCGCCTCCGGCGAACTCGCGGCGCTGGCCCAGCCAGGCGCTGAGCCGGCCGCGCGGCACTCGATCCACAAGACCGGGACGGTGCTGTCCGACGGAATCGCGCTCGGCCACGTCGTGCTCCATGAGCCGCGCGTGGTCATCAACAACTACATCGCCGAGGATCTGCCGAAGGAAATCAAGCGGCTCGACGCAGCGCTGGTCAAGCTGCGCGCCGACCTCGACCGCATGCTGGAGCGCGGCGACGTCGCCGACGGCGGCGAGCACCGCGACGTGCTCGAAGCCTATCGCATGTTCGCCAACGACCAGGGCTGGTCGCACAAGCTGCACGAGGCGGTGGCGACAGGCCTCACCGCGGAGGCCGCCGTCGAGCGTGTGCAGTCCGACACCCGCGCCCGCATGTTGCGCTCGACCGACCCCTATCTGCGCGAGCGGCTGCACGACCTCGAGGATCTCGGCTACCGGCTGCTGCGCCAGCTGGTCGGCCAGGACCATGCGCCGCGGCGCGAGAACATGCCCGACAATGCGATCCTGATCGCGCGCGCGATGGGCCCGGCGGCGCTGCTCGACTACGACCGCAAGCGGCTGCGCGGGCTGGTGCTCGAGGAAGGCACGGCCAACTCGCACGTGGCGATCGTGGCGCGCGCACTCGGCATCCCCGCGGTCGGCGAGGTGCCGAACGCACCCGGCATTGCCGATCCGGGCGATGCCATCATCGTCGACGGCACTTCGGGCTCGATCTATGTGCGGCCGTCCGGCGAAATCGAATCGGCCTATGC
>JBARNF010000617.1:0-1628 GCA_049802835.1 Bradyrhizobium sp. | reverse complement strand
GTGCACCCTCTCCCCTTGTGGGAGAGGGTGGCGGGCATGAGCGCAGCGAAATGCCCGCCGGGTGAGGGGTTCTTTCCGCGGAGACAGACCCCTCACCCGGCTCGCACTCGCTGCCGCTCGTTCGATCCACCCTCTCCCACAAGGGGAGAGGGTGCACCGACTTCGCCGCGCGCGATCGTGAAACAACTAACAACTCCTCACCCATGAGCACGCTCGACACCGGCCTCACTTTGATCCGCACCGCGTCGCGGCGCGTGTCGCGCGCCAACAGCGTGGTCGGCAATGCCTTCAAGGGCTGGATGCCGACCGGACTCTATGCCCGCGCGCTCTTGATCATGATCGTGCCGATGGTGATCCTGCAGACGGTGGTGGCCGGCGTGTTCATGGAGCGGCACTGGAACACGGTGACGCGGCGCCTCTCCGCCGCCGTGGTGCAGGACGTCGCGGCGCTCATCGACATCTACAAGGGCTATCCGCAGGACAAGGACCGCACCATGCTGCGCCGGATCGCGCAGCAGCGGCTCAACCTCGTCGTCGACTTCCTGCCCGCCGGCGACATGCCGCCGCCCGGCCCGAAGCCGTTCTTCAACCTGCTCGACCAGTCGCTGTCGGGCCAGATCGGCCGCCAGATCAGCCGGCCGTTCTGGATCGACACCGTCGGCCGCTCCAACCTGGTCGAGATCCGCATTGCGCTCGACGATGCCGTGATGCGCGTGTTCGCGCAGCGTGGCGCCGCCTACGCGTCGAACACCGATATTTTCCTGTTCTGGATGGTCGGCACGTCCTCGATCCTGCTGATCGTCTCGGTGCTGTTCCTGCGCAACCAGATCAAGCCGATCCTGCGGCTCGCGGACGCCGCCGAGAGTTTTGGCAAGGGCCGCGAGGTGCCGAACTTCCGGCCGCGCGGTGCGCGCGAGGTGCGGCGCGCGGCGCACGCGTTCCTGGAGATGAAGGCGCGCATCGAGCGCACCCTGGAGCAGCGCACCGCGATGCTGGCCGGCGTCAGCCACGACCTTCGCACCATCCTGACGCGCTTCAAGCTCGAGCTGGCGCTGCTCGGCGACAGCCCCGAGATCGACGCCATGCGCAAGGACGTCGACGAGATGTCGCACATGCTGGAGGACTATCTGGCGTTCGCGCGCGGCGACAATGGCGAGATCGCGCAGCCGACCGACATCTCCAACGCGCTGGAGGAACTGCGCGGCGATGCCGAACGTAACGGCCATTCCGCCTCGGTGTCGTTCCACGGCCTGCCGGTGGTCACCGTGAAGCCGCAGGCGCTGAAGCGCTGTCTCGGCAACCTCGTCTCCAATGCGGCGCGCCATGCCGACACGATCGCCATCATCGGCCATCGCGATCACCGCTATCTCACCGTCACCGTGAACGACGACGGCCCGGGCATTCCGGCCGACATGCGCGAGGAGGTGTTCAAGCCGTTCCTGCGCCTCGACGATGCGCGCAACCAGGACGAAGGCGGCACCGGCCTCGGCCTTGCAATCGCGCGCGACATCGCCCGCTCGCATGGCGGCGACATCACCCTCGGCGACAGCCCGATGGGCGGCCTGCGCGCGACGGTCAGGATTCCGGTGTAGGGCGAAGCTGTCGCAATGAGATGACGGTGCGCTCCC
>JBARNF010000616.1:0-13064 GCA_049802835.1 Bradyrhizobium sp. | reverse complement strand
GTTTAGAGGCGAGCGGATGCAAGCGGCGCCAAAGGTCTGCAGATCACAGGGCAACGTCGTGGAGATTTCGCGCCGAACGCGCCTGCAGCTGGCACAATTCGTGCGATCGATGCTACCAGCGGAAGAGCGAGTGGCCACGTCCTGCTGGCTGATCGCTTTGAGAAGATGTGGCTATCTATGGTGACCGATTGATTGACTAGAGGCAGACAGCGCCTCTCCGCGGTCCGCTCTTGGTTCGGCGCACCAGCCTTTGAGCAAGAAGCTTGTTGATAACTGCAAGACAGAACGGCATGCCCCTTGATTTGTCCCTTGATCTGCGTCCTAGAAAATTAACGCATATAAAGCAATCGGTTAGAAGTTCAGTTCGAATCTCTCCGAGCGCGCCAGAGCCGCCCTCACTTGCGGCCTTTCGCGACGATATCCCCTTCGTTGGAACAACCGAAACTATCCCGAAACTCCGATTCGTCCGCCAGTCGCTTCCCGCGTCCGGCCCCCCCCGTTGCGGATGTCCCCGCGCAATAGCTGCGGGGATTGCCCTCGGCCGCCGCCGTTTCTACAACCGAAGGCAACAGCGCGGCCTTCCCGTCCCTCCACGGCGCGCCAGGGTGATTTGTCAACGTGAACGACCAACCTTTCATCGGCTCGCTGACCGGCCTGCGTTTCGTCGCCGCCGTCACGGTGGCGGTCGGACACGGCGCTCCGTCACTGGCGCACGGCTGGCTCTCCGAGCTGATCGCGCAGGTCAGCAGCATCGGCATGACCATGTTCTTCGTGCTGAGCGGATTCGTCTTGTGGTTCAACTATGCCGCGCGCTTCCAGTCGCAGCCGCTCAGAGTTGCTCTTCGCGAATTCGTGGTTGCGCGCTTTGCCCGCCTCTATCCCATGTACGCGGTCGTCGTGCTGGTCATCGTCACCTACCTGATGATCGGTCGGGGTCTCACCGCACCGTCGCTCGGCTTCATTCTCACAATGACACAGGCCTGGTTTCCGGTGCAGAACGGCACGATGCTGGTCGCTGTCGTGCCGCCGCTCCAGCATCTCTGGTCAATCAGCGTCGAGCTGTTCTTCTATCTGCTATTCCCATTCGTCTGTCTCCTGTTCGCCAATGTCGTCAGGCTGCCGACAATGATCTGGCTTGCGCTCGCGAACATTCTGGCCTTTGCCCTGACGATCGTCGCGTTCTTCACCCTCGGCGACGCGGTGCTGAAAGCCACCGTTCCGAGCCTCGAGCAGAATGGGATGCAGTGGCTCACCTACTACTCGCCCTACCTGCATGTCGCGCAGTTCCTGGCCGGATGTTTTGCCGCCATGATCTACAACAACCGTGCATGCGCCAAGATCGGCTCCCGTGAGCGCAAGGGCGTAGCGGCCCTGTTCTGGCTTTCCTTGGCGAGCCTGATCTGCGCTCCCATTCTGCTTTTTCTGCAGCCGCGCCTGCCCGGCTGGTCGCTCTCGATCGAACTCGCCGTGCGCCTCATCGAGATCACGGGATTCTCGATCGCCTTCATCGCTGCCAGCCGCTACGGCCATGCCCGCAGTCTGTCCTCACGCGCGATGATCATCGGCGGCGAGTGCAGCTATTCGATCTACCTGCTGCATCCCTTCCTCATCCGAATCGCGATGATCGGCAAGACCGACGACCCTGGAGCAATCGAGCTTGTGGTCAGGCTCGGCCTGTTCGTTGCAATTGCAACGGCCGTTGCCTGGATCACTTACGTGCTCATCGAGGTGCCCTCGCGAACATGGTTACGGAGGGCCTTCGGCGCGAGCGCACCGCGCGATGTGATCCACGCCAAGCCGATCTCACCCTTCAAGTCGTGAGCCGCACGGCACCTGGCCGGCTTCGAGGTGTGAAACTACCGGCGTTTTATTCGGAACATTTTGCGCGAATTTAACAGGATCGCTCCACTCTCAGCCATCCGATCACGGCGCGAGATGCAATGATGATAATTCAGATCAAGGCGATGTGTGAAGCTAATGGCTCGATCCTGGCCGCCACGAGCTACGACGACAGCGACGATCAGGATCGGACGAACGCCGTTGTCGCACTGCTCGAGCAAGTCCTGGCCCATTCCGATAGAGGCGATCAGGGGCTATTTACCCTCGACATCGAGACGGCGTCGCCGGCGTCCGACATTCGGTCCAACATCTGAATTCGAAGCGTCAGCTCAACCCACTGGCGTCCAGCACTGTGTGCGCCTAGCGCGCCCAGCCGGCGTCGGCGGCAGTTCATTTGATGACGCACGCTTGCGCCTGTCTGCTCCATTTGAATGCCGCTCCGCAAGGCGGCCTCGGTCGAGACCCCACGGGGCACTCGTTCCACACCGGCGCGCCCGCTTCCCAGCCATTCACGACACAGCCACCGTTGGGCGCGACGTGACACCCTGGGCCGCAATATTCGCCGGCGAAGGACGACTCGACTCCTACCGACAGGCCCGTCAGCAGCACGACCCAAAACATCTGCCTCATCGTCGATCTCCCGTGCGCGCACCACGCCGCCAGTGACTCAGGCGACACGCGTCTGAGAACCGCGGACGGATCGCTCTGTTCCAGGAATGAGGCGGCATGAAGCGCTCCGGCCAATTCTTCGCCAGTCGAGTTGGCTGCAACGCCCGCCGAAGTAGATCGATGGGCTCCTAGTTCGACCAGGTGCACCACCCGAGTCGCAGGCTCGCTTCAGATTTCCGGTCACGCTGTGACGAAAAACCGCGCCCGCCGTCACGGATCCGCCTTGTTGTCTGCCCGCCGCCGCCACACCCCGCGCCTCGAAATGGTGGCAGTTCAATTGCGGTGACAAGTCTTTCATCATCTTTGGAACGAACCGCGCGGAGATGTGGGCGGCGAAAGGTAAAAGTCACTCCTGCGCAGCGAAATGCGCTGTAACGCAAAAGGCCAACTTCCATCGCAAAAAGGCGAAACTCTAAGGACACGGTCTGCGCGTGTGCGGAGAAAAGCAGTCGAAACAACGGCTGGTCACAGGGATGAAGGCGTCAGCCGAGCGAACTGCTGGCGAGCGATGGACCGCTCGACATAGGTGGGGCGGATCCGCAGGGAATCAGGGGCGGACGAGTATCATGTCTCGAAAATTCACGGCACGTGAAGTCATCGCGAGATCCTACCCAACGTGGGACCACGCCATGGCCGACAGATTGATCGCATGGCTCGATGATTGCGGGTACGTGATCGTCGAAAAGCAGCAAGCACTCGCCGCAGTGCGTGCCGCGGAAGAGCCTGGATCTCAAACAATCAGCGCCTGCTGAGTCAGTCGCTGCCCCATGTATTGGTGGGAGAACCGGATCCAGGAACGTGGATTATGCGGCGTAGCAGAGCGATCGGAAGACGAATCGGTATGTCCGACCCACGAGCCTCACGAATGAAGTGGCAGGCTTGCCCCGGAACCGGCGCTTCTTTGTGGGGTTCAAAACGCAGTACCAGCCAGCATCATTGAAGGACGACATTCAAAAGCGAAAGGTTACGAAATGCCTCGCAAGCTCACACCCCGTCAAGTCATCGCCCGCTCCTATCCTACCTGGGATTACGCAATGGCCGACCGGCTCATCGCCTGGCTCGAGGATTGTGGATACGAGATCGTCAAAAAAGACGCTCCGCACCAGGATGCAAGCCTAGTACCCACCACCTCGGAAGCTGGCGAGACGTTCGAGAGCGCACATTGATCTCGCTGGCTGCGAAGAGCGTGTCGATCGTCCGCGAGCACCTCGATGCTGCGGCGAGCACGGCTCAGGCCAGAAGCTGTTTTTCGATCTCGTAGACCGGAAGCTTCACCAGATCCTTGTGAACCTCGCCGTGCAGCACCTTGCGCACCGCATCGGAATAGTCGGCTCGGATCATACCGAGCGCGCGCGGTGAAGCCACCATCGTCAGGGCCTTGGTCTCGCCTGCCTCGACGGCATGATGCAGGCGGTCAGCGAGTTGCTTGAGGAACGCGCGCTCGGCCTGGTCATGCCAATCGGTCTGCTCCACCGAGCTTCGGGCATGGCCGAATGACTGTTGCACCGACCCGGGTGCATCGGACCCTTGTGCGCTCGTGCGCTCGTCCTCATGCTCGTGAACCTCCTTCGTGTGCAGGTTCGGAAACATGCTGTCACCGATGTTCTCGAGGATCAGCGCCTTGCGCCCATCGCAAACGACGACCCAGTCGCCGGTCCCAACCTTCATCTTGTCCATGAGCTTACTCCATCATCGCTATGCGATCCTCATGCAGAGCAGATTGAAGTTCCGCCACCAAATGGAGGACTTCAACCCGTCCAGCTAGAGGCTCTCTTCGAAATCTTCCAAGGAGAGACCGAATTCCGACAGAGCCTCTTCCAGATAGTCACCGAGCATCGGCGTTTGGATCAGGTAGGTTGCCGTGCGGTTATTATGCGCCTGGGCTGCCTGCGCACGAAGCTCGTCCCAATTATCGAGGGAACCGTCACCCCGGCCCAACCACATCAGCGCTACCAGCTCGATCTGTTCGTCGACGTTGAGGCCCTTGATGAAGCTGACCAACTCCGATCGGTCGGTGTTCACCCCACGACCACCCGTCGCCGGCGCGGTGTCATCATCCGTCAGATCCGTCAGCAATTCCGGCTCGGCCGCTTCCATTTCATACTGATGAGCCTTGGTTACGACGAACGCGACCTTTTCCGGCGATATCGAGAGATTGGGCGTGGTGGTCATACAGCGTCTCCGTGGGATCCCGGTAACGCTCCCGGTCCCATCAAGGTAACGCTAGGCGCTCCGGTGAGAGCGCACTTTGCGCGAGATCAAGGCAGTCCGGCGGCGCGAAGACGTGCGACCGCGAGTATTACGGATTCAGCCAGCCGCGCGACTGCGGATTACCAAGTCGAGTCAAAGAAGCCGAAGTGCGGCTGCTGAGCGACCAGGATCATCGGCTTTCCAGGATGAACCTTGGCGACCTTGCGCTTCTTGACGTCCGCTGGCTTCGCGGTGGTCTCGGAAAGCCTCGCCGCGGAACCCTGGGGCTTCTCGGCGGCCTTCGCAGATCCAGCTTGAGGCTTGGTTTCGACCGCCGCCATCTGCGCATAAGCGTCGCGGGCACTGCCCCTGGCCGGCCCTGCAGCCGCGATGGGTGCAGGTTGCTCCGCCTTTGCGAGCTTCGCGGGGGCCGGCGTCGGGATCGATGTATCCATCACGATCCGCTCCGGCCATTTGCGGGCGGACTGGATCCGGACTGGGGGCAGATCCGATGTGGAAGTCAGGCTCGCCGGCAGCGGTACGCTGGGAAGTACAGCATCAGCGAGGACCAACAGCGCGAGCAGGGTTCCGCCGACGAAAAGAAAGTAACGCAAAATGGGCATAATTTACCGCTCCGTCGGCACACCCAGCGCCGACCACCCACCTAACGGAGGACCATGACAATATGTTCCCGGGGGACCGGCTCAGGTTCAAAGGCCGCGGGGCAACTAGCGCGATATAACTAGATTTTCGCGGCTGCAACCAGCGCACATTTGGCCGTGCTGGCATTAACGTTGACAAACCCGACGTGGACGGCCGCGAAGGTCTTGCGGCTCCGCGACCTGACTTCTCCCGGGACGAGCCGCCGCCGGTCGGTGACGTGACTGCCATCGCGCCGGTTGAAGGCGCAGCTGATCTCGACGTCCTTGACCGCGAACGCGTTGGCATTGCGCAACGTAAATGTGACGAGCGCCTTTGATCCCAGACCGCCGCGCCGCCAGGATTGGGAACTGATCCGCAGGCCGGACAGACCAGCCGGGTCGAGTGCACCGCTCGGCGCAGTCTGCCCGACCGCCGGGGCAAGGCTTGCGTTGGCCTCCATGACGCTCGCGCCCAGGCGCGTCGACGACGACGAACCCATGTTCGCGTTCGTTCCGTCTGCCAGCACGGGACCAGCCAATGACGAGTCGCGTAGCGTCGTCGCCGCCGTATCCTCATCGCCCAGCACAGAGCCGGTCGCACCGTCTGGTATCAGCCTTGCCAAGCTGGCGTCAGCGCTCTCACCTTCATCCATGGACATCGCGAGCCAAGCGGCCGTGCCAAACATCAGAATGACGACCGCGGCAAGCCCGATCAGCGCCGATCTCATCGGCGAGGAAAAACCCGCTCCCGAAACGTCGAATGGCGGAGCCATGCCGCCAAACCTGCGCCACAGCAAACGAGAGAGGCGAACGCTCATGTCTGCACCATCGGCTGCCCGGCCGGGCATCTGAAAGCTTCAATCGGCAAGCACCATTTTGGTTGCACGCAAAGCCGACAATTGGAGGGCAGTCACGAATACCGGCAAAGTCGCCCGACTGGCATTGCCGGCGACGAGCCGGTAAGACGTGCACGCGGGGCCTCAATTCTCGGCAACAAAACGCTGCGGCCATGCGGATGGTTCACTCTCCGAAAGATACCGACGATGCTGAACGTGACCTGGGACCACATTCATCTGCGCAGTCCGGACCCGGAGGCCACCGCCAACTGGCTGCATGACGTTCTCGGCGGAGAGATCATCCGCAATCCCGGTCGCATCGACGTCAGGCTTGGCGGCGCGAGCGTGTTCATCGCCAAGGTCGAGCCGGGCGATGGCGTCAATGAGCCGCCCGTGACGCCGCACCAGGGGCTCGATCATTTCGGCCTCACCGTGAAGGATATCGACGCCGTGGCGGCCGAGCTCAAGGCCAAGGGCGTCGCCTTCACGACCGAGCCGACGACGATCCGGCCCGGCGTGCGCATCTGCTTCATCCGCGGCCCCCAGGGTATCTCCATCGAGCTGCTGGAGCGCGACAAGAAATACGCCTGAGCGACCGCGCGCGCCGACTACGTCATGCTCCCCGGCATGAAGCAGCGGATCGACAGGCCCTGATAGCCGCGCATCGGCCACACCATCGTGCGCCCGACCCGGTTGGGCTCGGTGATGACGGCCTCGTCCGGAACATCGAACCATTCCCCTTCGATGCGGACGCGGTAGTGACCGTTCCTGCTCTCCCAATCGACGTCGCTGACGGCGCTGCCGTCGGCGTCCGAGCAGCACGGACCCTTGCCGCTGCGCAACCCGTCGAACCACGCCTTCATCTCCGGCGAGGAGTTCGCGTACTGGCCGCGGTCGCGCGCCAGCGTCGGTGTCGTGGCGAGCGCGATCAGCAACGCCGCGCCGGTAACCTGGATGGGAGGCTTCCAGCATCCTGCCGCCTGCCGCCTCGAACCTTGGTTGCGGAGATCGGCGTGATCAGCTCGATGCGGCTCATGGCCGCGGGACACGATCCATTTGCTCATTTCCATCTGGTCCATCTAGCTCCTGCACCACCACCCCAGGGTGCGCAGATGATGATGCATCAACTGGGCCAGAATTCGATTCGATCGCGGCTTCGTGAGAGTCAATCCGGTCTATCACGTAGCAACGCGGCATATTGCCGGTGCAGCAGCTATCCAACCTACTCGGCCGCCTGCTCCAGCGGTGCGACGCGCGGCAGGATGATCTGAATGCGCGTTCCAGCGCCGGGCTCCGAGTCGAGATCGAGCCGGCCACCGAGGCGATTGGTCACGATGTTGTAGACGATATGCAGGCCGAGGCCCGTGCCGCCCTGATCGCGGCGGGTGGTGAAGAACGGATCGAACGCACGGCGGCGGACGTCCAGGCTCATGCCGCAGCCATTGTCGGAAAAGATGATCTCGACGTTGTCCCGGCCCGACTCGCGTGCCGCGATCTCGATCACCCCGGAACGGCCGTCCGGAAAAGCGTGCGCGACGGCGTTGAGAAACAGATTGGTCAGCACCTGGCCGTAGGGTCCGGGATAGCTGTTCATGATGAGATCGGGCTGGCAATCCACATTGACCGTCAGGTTCTGTCGACGAACGCCGGGGCGCAGACTCATCACGACCTGCTCGGTGAGATCGGCCAGATCGAACGTGCGCTGGTCGGAATAGTTGCGGTCGGCCGCCACCTGCTTGAACGACTGGATCAGTTCGGCCGCGCGGTTGAGATTGGCGACGAGCTGTGCCGCTGCGCTACGGCTCGTCTCGAGGAACTCATTGAGGCTCGAGCGTCTGAGTTCGCCACGCGCCACCTGCTCCCCGAACCGTTCGGTCTTGCGCTCGAGCGCAGATGCCACGGTCAAACTGATGCCGACCGGATTATTGACCTCGTGGGCGACGCCGGCGACCATACGGCCGAGAGCGGCAAGCTTTTCCGCCTCGATCAGCGAGGCCTGGGTCTCGCGCAGATTGCGCAGCGCGGTCTCCGCAGACTCCTTGGCCTTGCGCATCTCCTGCTCGCTCTTCTTGCGCTCGCCGATGTCGAGCGCCACCGTGACGATCTTGTCGACCTCGCCGTCGGCATCGAGCAGCGGCAGTTTGTTGACCAGCCATTGCCGCATCACGGAGCAGGAATCGAGGTATTCCTCCTCATAGAATCCGAGGCCGGCCTTCGTCGCCAGGACGCGCTTGTCGTTCGAATCGGTCTTGTTGGCACCGTAGCGCGACATCAGTTCGCCGGTGGTGCGGCCCAGCGCATCTTCGGGTTCGACATTGAAGATGCCGGCCATGTAGCGGTTCATCAGGACGTAGCGCAGCTCGCGATCCTTGACGTTGATGACCGCGGGCACCGTGTCGATGACCTGCTGCAGCAATCGCCGACCTTCGGCGATCGCATCCTCGGCGCGCTTCTGATCCGTGATGTCACGAACGACGCCTTCGTAACGAACGACTTCGCCGCTCTCGTCGCGCACCACCGTGGCGCTGTCCGAGAGCCAGCGGATCTCGCCATTGCGACGGCGCACCTGGTACTCGAACTCGCGTACCATGCCGTCGCGTTGCATCAGCTTCTGGTATCGTTTCCGCGCCAGCGGATGGACATAGATCGTGTCGGCGATGTCGTTGACGCCCTGGATCAGCTCGCTCGTCGAGTTGTAGCCCATGATGCGCGCGAGCGCCGGATTGGCGTTGAGAACGAGGCCGCCCGGGGTGGTGACGTAGATGCCGTCGATCGAGGCCTCGAACAGCTTGCGGTAGCTCTCCTCGGCCAGCCGCTGCTCGGCGAGCGCGCGCACGGCCGCTTCGCGCGCCGCATCCGCATCCTGCAGGGTCTGCCGAAACACCTCTGCCGCGCGGGCGATGTCGCCAATCTCGTTGCGGACCTCGGTTTGGGGAATGGACATGGCCTTCTCACCCGCGGCCAACGCCCGGATCGACCGTGCGATCGAGGCCAACGGCCGCACCGTGCGGCGAACCACGAATGAAGCGGCAAAGATTCCGATCAGAACGCCGGCGGTCCCGAAGATGATGCTCTGCCATTTGGTTTCGGCCAGCGTGCGCGCGAAGTCGCGCGACAGCACCTTGCCTTGGCTGGCGCTCAAGGCGCGCAGCAGCTCCGTGACGCGCCCGATCAAGCGCCCCTCGATGCCCAGCACTTCCTTGTCGAGCCGCGCGATCTCGTCCTCCGTGCCCGCGATGGCGATGATCGCCTCGGCATAACGATCCGCTGCGCCCCGCAGCGCGCTGTCCTCGATCGGCATCGCCCGCATGGTGCGAGCCGCCTGCTCGGCGCTGGCCGGATCGCGCGCCAACAGCGCCGCGCCGATCTGGTTCTGCACCCGGAACAGCGCCCGTGCCGTGTCCCGCTCGGTCACGCCCGCAATCGTCTCCTCGAAGCTCTCGCGCACGGCCGGCAGGCCCGACAGCAGCTCGGAGCGCTGCGCGATCAGCGCACTGATCCGGTCGATCCCCTCCCGGTAGTTGGTCAGGCGCTGGGCGACGCCGTCGATCGTCGCCTGCTGTTCGGGCGCGAGTTGAAGCCGCGTCTTCTTCAAGAGTGCGCTCAGCTCAGTAGCGGCCTGCATGACCCGATCCGAGCGCGAAGCGGGATCGGTGACGAAGTCGCGCGCCGCGAGCCGCAGCTCGTTCATGCGCCGGTCGATCTCCTCGGCCAGATCGCCGACGCCCTGCAGCCGCTGCAATTCGGCAAAGGTCGAATCGATGTGGCGGATCGCGATCACGCTCGCCATGCTGGTGGCGGTGATCACGGCCAACAGCAGCAGAAAGCTGCCAAAGATCATCTGTCCGATCGTCATCGATCGGAGGCGACTGCAAATTGCGCCGAACGCTGCTGGTCTACTCATGGGATCCGTGGGTCGGAACCACACTATATCCGAGCCGCCGCGCGGCCAAAGGAACAAATAAAGAACAAGCTACGTCAGTTCAACGGCGAACGTGAAAAAACACCCGCGCGGTTAACCCGCCGCGCCGAATTCGAACACCTCCCCATCATAGCCGGCCTCGCGTGGAATGCGCAGCTGGCGGCCGCCATCGGCGGTCCTGGTCATGACCGGCATCACCGTCACGATGTCCATGCCTCGCGCCGCCGCCAGCGCGTCCGAAACGGATGGCTGCTGGCCCAACCGGATCAGGTTGCGGGTCGTGGGAAACGGCAGCTTGAAGCGGCCATCCTCGCCGCCTGCGAGCGCCTCGCGCGGCGAGACCCAGACCGAGTCGGTGGATTCCCGCCCGTCATGGGCGCCAAGCTGGTCCGGCGGCGCTGCCGCCAGGAAGAACCAGGTGTCGAAGCGCTTCGGCATGCCCTCCGGCGTGATCCAATGCGCGTAAGGCACCAGCGCATCGAGCGCCAGCACCAGGCCGCGGGCTTCGATGACTTCGACAAAGCTGATCTTGCCCTCGCACAGCGCCAGGCGATGCGCCGCCTCGATCTCGCGGGCGGCCCCTGCGTCGATCAGCGCGTCCGAGCCCTTGGCGCGCGCCAGCAGGATGCCGCTCTCCTCGAAGGTCTCGCGAACGCCGGCGATGCGGAAGCCGAGCGCCTCGGCTTCCAGGCCGTCGTCGCCGGCATAGAGCTCCGGCCTGCCGGCGATCTCCTGATCGCCCTTGTCGACGCTGCCGCCGGGAAACACCAATGCGCCCGAGTTGAACTCGATCTGATGGTGACGCACCATCATGAACACCTCGATCTCATCAGCGGCCGCGGCATCGCGCAGCAGCAGCACGGTCGAGGCGGGTCGGACGGCGGCGACGTCAGCCATGGTCACTCCGCGGCGCTGGCACGAGGTTGCAGATTGGCGCGGGCGTCGTAACGCGCCACGCGCGACAAGAGATAGTCGACCTCGGCCTTGGCCGCCGCTGATATGCCGGAGGCCGGCTTGCGCTGCGCGCTGGAGGCGATGGCGCCGCGCTTCTGCAACACGTATTTGCGCACGGCAAGCCCTGCCCCCGGCTGCTGCTCGTAGCGCACCAGCGGCAGATGTGCGTCGAACAGGTCATGCGCCGCATCGCGTTTTCCCGCCTGCGACAGCTTGACGACATCGACCAGCATTTCCGGGAAGGCGTATCCGGTCATCGCGCCGTCCGCGCCGCGCTCCATCTCGAAGTCGAGGAACAGGCCGCCATTGCCGCACAGGATCGACAGCGGCCGCAGCGAGCCATCCTTCTGGAACGCGCGCAACGATGAGATCTTCTCCAGGCCCGGCCAGTCCTCATGCTTGAGCATCACACAAGAAGGGCTGTCCATCACGATCTTGCGGATCACAGCCGGCGTGAACTGGACACTGAGCGTCAGCGGGTAATCCTGCAGCACCCACGGAATGTCCTCGCCGATGGCCTCCTGGGCCTGCTTGAAATAGCCCGTGATCTGATCATCGGTGCGCAGGCTGGGCGGCGGCGCGATCATCACGCCGGCAGCGCCTGCATCCATCGAGGCGCGCGCCAGCGCGCGCATGGTCGCAAACCCCGGCGCGGAGACGCCGACGATGATCTGCAGGTTCTTGGCTCGCTTGGCAAAGCGCACCGCAACCTGCTCGGATTCAGCCGCGTCCAGCTTCGGCGCCTCGCCCATGATGCCGAGCACGGTGATGCCGTCACAGCCCGCCTCGGCATAGAAATCGACCAGACGGTCGATCGAGGCCTCGTCGATGCGGCCGTCATCATAGAACGGCGTCGGCGCGATCGCGAAGGTGCCCTTGGCGTCAGGTGTGAGCTTCATCATTCGTCTCCAATCTCTCTGCCGTCATTCCGGGATCGTCCGAAGGACAAGACCCGGAATCTCGAGATTCCGGGTTCGCTCGCTGTCGCGAGCGCCCCGGAATGACGACTTGAATACATCAAAACCGCCGCGCGGACTTCCCCATGTCCGCCTCCGAAAAGAATACCTCCCCTGCGTGGGCGGCGATGTCCTCGGCCTTCCAGCCCGAAAACGGCGGTTTCCAGCCCTCCATCTCCATCATCCGCATCTCGCGGACGCCGCGCGCGCCGGACACACCGAGCACCTTGCCGGTCTGGTCGCCGGAGAGATCGCTGACCATGTAGAGCACCGCAGGCGCGATGCCCTCGGGCGTCAGCGCGGCGCCCGGATTTTCCTTGTAGCGCGGCAGATCCGCGGTCATGCGGGTGAGCGCGCCCGGCGCCAGGGTCCACACCCGGATGTTGTACTTGCGCCCTTCGATCGCCAGCACGTTGGACAGGCCC
Source organism: Bradyrhizobium sp. (assembly GCA_049802835.1). GTDB lineage: Bacteria > Pseudomonadota > Alphaproteobacteria > Rhizobiales > Xanthobacteraceae > Bradyrhizobium. The sequence goes on along the minus strand of JBARNF010000616.1, from coordinate 632 downwards.
CAGATACCGCCCTTGGCGGCGCCGTAATTGGACTGGCCGAAATTGCCGATCAGGCCCGAGGTCGACGAGGTGTTGACGATGACGCCACCGCCGTTCTCCCGCATCCACCTGAACACAGGGAGCGTGCAGCAGAAGGTGCCTTTGAGATGCACCTGGATCACCTTGTCCCAGTCGGCCTCGCTGGATTTGGCGAAGGTCTGGTCGCGCAGGATGCCGGCATTGTTGACCAGGATGTCGGCGCGGCCGAAATGGCGGATGGCATCGTCGAACACCGACTGTCCGCCTGCCATGGTCGAGACGTCGGCGCCGTTGGCGACCGCGCGGCCGCCCTCGGCCTTGATCGCCGCGACCACCTGCTCGGCCGCGGACTGATCGGAGCCGGAGCCGTCACGCGGCCCGCCGACATCGTTGACGACGACCGCCGCGCCCTCGCACGCGAACAGTTTGGCATAGGCCTCACCGAGCCCACCGCCGGCGCCCGTGATCAGCGCCACCTTGCCGTCGAGCAGTCCCATGTATGCCTCCTCCCCTCGTTTTGGTTGCGGCCGTGCTGCCTCTGCCTCACCTCTCCCCGCTTGCGGGGAGAGGTCGGATTGCATCGCAAGATGCGATCCGGGTGGGGGGGTACAGGT
>JBARNF010000615.1:0-1855 GCA_049802835.1 Bradyrhizobium sp. | reverse complement strand
CGGGGCGGGCAGCGGCGCAGCATCAATCGCTGCTGCATTTCATCGGTTCGGGCGGTTGGTCCGACGAGCGAGTATTGGCCAAGGTGCGCGAGATGGTGCTGCCGCAGATTGAGCAGCACGGCGCGATTTCCGCCTGGATCATCGACGATACGAGCTTCCCCAAGCAGGGACGGCATTCGGTCGGCGTGGCGCGGCAGTATTGCGGCCAGTTGGGCAAGCAGGACAACTGCCAGGTGGCGGTGTCGCTGTCGTTGGCCAATCGTAAACACTCAGCCCTTTTTGGTAGCCGTCAATAGCGACGCGGCGCCATCGAGCGGCGATCCGTTCAGGGTTGCGCGAATGGCGTCGAGGACGCCGATGGCGCGGCGGCGCGCGGTTTCGATGACGGATCGGATGTCGGCGTAGAGATGCGCGGCCCATTCGGACCGGAAGCAGTTGGTGACTTTTCGGAACACGACGCAGGGCCGCAGCGCCTGCTCGGAGCCGTTGTTGGTCGGCGGGACGGCGCGGTTGGCGAGGAAGACGAACAACGAATGCCGGCAGGCTTCGATCGCCGCTTTCAGCTTTTCGCCGGCCGCGTGGGTCGGGATGATGTGGAGCAGCGCATCGAGTTTGGCGTTGAGCCTTGAGCGGTAGGCCTGCAGGGTGGCGTCGGCGAGCCGCGCCCGGCGGCGGCCGATCTTGCAGGCCCGCTGCAGCAGGTCTTGCAGGCCGGGCGCGAACGCGATGTCGCCTGCGTCGATGGCGTACTGGGCGTCGCGGATGAGATGGGCGAGGCAGACCTGATGGTCGGTTTTAGCCCAGCCCATCTGTGCGCCGTAGCGGTCGGAGACCCACACGGCGGGACGGACGTCGCCGAGGAAGTCCGCGACCACGTCCTTGCCGCGGCTGTTGCGAATGACGAAGCAGCAGTCTTCGCCGTGATGAAACACCCAGTTCCACCAGTTCTTTTTGCCGACCCTGACGCTGGTCTCGTCCGACTGCAGCACGGAGCCTGCGAGCAGGCGGGCGCGGATCAGGTTTTTCTGCCGGGCGAACGCCGGCCGGCTGTCGGCGAGCATGTTGACCAGCGCGCCTTCGCTGATCGTAAGCCCGAACAGATCAGACATCAGCCGCGCCAGCCGCTCGAACGAGATGGCGTGCATGAAGCGCAGATAGATCACGAAAGCCCGCAGGTTCGGCCCGAACGGCGAGCCCGGCGGCATGTCGGCCGGCGCGTCCGCCCGGAAAGCCTCGCCGCAGCACGGGCACAGCCCGCGATGCAGCGTCACCCGCGTGACGTCCGGCTTGATCTCCGGAATCTCGACGTGGTCGTAGGCGTGGAACGGCGTCTGCGCGACGCGCGACACGTCGGTCCCGCAATGTCGACATTGATCGACCAGAATATCGCGCCGGCGCGTCGGATCAGGATGCAGCGGACGATGCGCCCCAGGATGCGATGCGCGTGGGCCTTTACTCCCGCTCGCAATCGGATCGGCCGACGGCTTCTTCCCCTGCGACGGCGGCGTGCTCGAATTGTCCGGCGTCTTCGGCGGCAGACCGAGCTTCGCCTCAAGCTCCGCCACCCGCGCCGCAAGCGTCAGAACCAGGTCGATCAGGGCTTCCTTGTCCAGCGACTCAAGGGCCTTGCGATTCATCCAATCCGTGAATCAGACCCCACAGCGCTTGTCAAAGCCGCCGATCCGAACTGCCTCGAAGCTGTCACCTCCGAGATAAGGCTCGAGATAGGGCTGAACAATTACCAAGCAAGAGGTCGGGCTCGGACATTTCGAAGGCCGCGGTTGGCGAGGCTTCCATCACCACGCCACGCTGTGCATCGCAGCTTACGGATTCCTGATCTCCGAGCGGGAAAGGA
>JBARNF010000614.1:0-4331 GCA_049802835.1 Bradyrhizobium sp. | reverse complement strand
CCGGTCGGCCTCTGCGGCGGCGGCTGCGCCACCAAGGTGTTCGCGGCTTAGGCAATGGCTAATGATGTCGTGATCCGCGTCGCCGAGGGCTGCGCCGCTGATAGCAATGCGCTGTGGGATTCCGTCTGGGACCCGGCGCGCGGCGTCGCCGATTGGGCGATGGCCGAGCCCGATGAGACCACCAATCACGGCGGCCTGCGTGCCAAGGCGGCGATCGACACCGCCGTGACCTTGCTGCTGTTCACCGACAAGCGGGTCGATCCCGATCACCCGCTCACCTTTCTCGCCGATGGCGACGCGCGGGGATGGTGGGGCGACGGCATCGACGTCCGCGCTGATCTCGACGAGGGGCCGCTCGGCTCGCATCTTTGGCTTCTGGAGCGCGCGCCGCTGACGATCCTCGGCCTGCCGGCCTCGCAATGGGCCGAGCAATTTGCGCTTGAGGCTCTGGCGACATTGAAGGATCAGGGCGTCTGTGTGCGTATCGACGCGCTGGCGACTGTAAACGAGATCGACGGACGGATTGAGTTGGCCGTGGCGCTGTACGGCCGCGATGGACTGCTCGTCTATGACCGCAAATTCGATGTGCTCTGGAGCCAGGTGGCGCGCTGATGTTCGCAATTCCAACTCTGAAGGACTCGGTCGAGCGCGCCCGCACCGCGTTCCGCTCGTATCTGCCGGGCTCCGATGCCTGGATCTGGCCGAACAACATCAATCCGACCGCCAAGGTACTCGGTGGTATCGAACATTTGCTGTTCGGCTTCGCCGACTACATCCAGAAGCAGAAGTTCGCGCTGACGGCGGATTCCGAAAACCTCGATCTCCACGGCGAGGAGCTGGGGCTCGCCCGGCGCCCGGCCGCGCCAGCCGCTGGCAACGTCGTGATCACCACGACGGACGCGCTCGCGCTGACTGCCGGCGCCGTGCTCACGCGATCCGACGGGGCGCAATATCTGGCCAAAGCCGGCGGCGCGATCGGGGCCGCCGGCTCATTGAGCGTGAGCGTGATCGCCTCGGCGGATGGCACGGCGTCGAATGCGGTCGCCAACACGCCTGTTGATCTCACCTCAGGCTTCAGCGGCCCCGGCCTCGACGATGCGACAGCGGCCGTCGACCGCGGCGGCGTCGCCGGCGGCCTCGACGTCGAGGACGACGAGACCTTCCGCATCCGCATCCTATTCCGCAAGCGCAACCCGCCGCACGGCGGCTCGGCGGCGGACTACGTGATGTGGGCGAACTCCGTCACCGGCGTGACGCGCGTGTTCGTCGAGCGGCTGTTCAACGGCCCGGGCACGGTGCGCGTCTTCCCGCTGATGGATGATCTCTATCCGGATGGCATCCCGCAGCCGGCCGATATCGCTCGCGTGGCGGCCTATCTCGACACCGTGCAGCCGGCCGGCGCGCTGGTGACGGTGGCGGCGCCGGTCGCGGTACCCGTCACGATCGCAATCGGCGGCCTGCAGCCGTTCACCACGGACGTGCAGGAGGCGATCAAGGTCGAGCTTGCCACCGCCTTCCGCCTCAACTCACGCGTCGCAGGCAGCGATGCCGCGATCTCGACCATGCCATACCTGGCCTCGCCAGCATCGTTCTCGCGGTCCTGGATTTGGCAGGCGATTGCGAGCGCAGCCGGCGAGGCCCGCAGCCGCGTCGATACGCCGGCGGCCGACGTGGCGCTCTCGCAAGGGCAGATCGCGACGCTCGGCGGTGCCATCTTTTCAGCCACGTAGGCCGCGCACCCGCGCGTAGCTGGCTAAATATCTGCCTCGCAGCTCAGCGGGAAGTGGCCTCCGTAAGGGACTAACAGCGTTCCGCGCGAGGTCAATAGTCGGAAGATCGTCTGGTTGGTGAAGTAGGGTGTGATATTTCTACAACCAGGGATAAATTCCTGTCTGGATTGTCGGCAATGTCTATTGCAACCTCAGGGGTTCTGCGGTCAACTTCCCTCAGAGCGCGCGGAAGCGCTGCCCTAACAGAAATGGACTGTTTGGGGAGCTGTAGATATGTCCTTAATGAGGCTAGTTGTTACTGCAGTGGCCACGGCCTCCCTTTGTGGCTGTGGGACCTACGTTCCTGAAATTCAAGACTTCGGCGGGCGGGTGGAAGGTCAGCAACTCGTGCAGGCGATTCTGGCCAACATTACGTGCGAATTGCGCGATGCCGTAGCTGGCTTGCACCAAGAGTATCCCCAAGGGACGTTTCTTGACTCTTGGGGCATTCAGACAACGCTCACCCTCACAATCGATGAAAAGGGAGCTATCGCGCCGAGCGTGCTATGGACGCCTCCGAGTCCAGCAAGTGCGATCTTCAGCCTTGCGTCCGGCTTGAACTTCTCGACCGGCGCGACCAGGAAGGATGCTATCAACGCATATTTCCTAGTCTCGGATCTTGAACAGGCGCAATGTTCGCCGGCGTCCCGTCCCAACGGCGCGTTTCTGTTGCAAAGCGATCTCAAACTGTCCGAGTGGCTGTTCGATGCTGTAGGCGCACAATTGACAAAGACTGTTGACTTCAAAGCGACAACCCTCGCCGTGAAGACGAATGTACTTCAGCACGAAGTGAAATTTGAGATTGTCACCAGTGGAACTGCCAACCCGAGCTGGAAGCTCACAAGAGTTGTCGCGAACCCAGCTGGAAATCTGTTCTCGGCCGGCCGGACGAGGACGCATGATCTGCTGATAACGCTAGGCCCGGCTGAGAAATCGGTCGTTACTGAGTTCAACCAGAATGGCCGCAAGAGGGTGGCCATCGCAGTAGCGCCCAGTTCGCAGGCAGCGCAGCTCCACTTCTCGTCAGAAATATCTCAAGGAATCGGAACCGCTGTGAGGAACGCACTGCAACCGTAAGCCAGAAAAAGGAGCGGAGAGATGGCTCGACGCAGCGTGAAGAGGCAAAGCTCTGAGGAAACGACGGCGAAACCCCCACGGCCGAGGTTAAAGCTTCCAAAGGGGTTCAAGCGACCGACCTCGATTTCCGCTGCTGATGCTCATATGCTCGTGGCAACCACAGCAGCGTCGTTTGGGCCCCCTCCGTACGTCTGCGTTTCAACCGGCCCTGGCGGGCCATGTTTGCGATTCTACCTCGATCCCGCGACCGGAAGCTATACAATCCCTCCCGGCGGAGAAGTAATTGATTGCGCCGTTTGTCGAGGTGGACGGTAGTGCAAGGTTTCGATCGTAACGGCGTTTACCTGCGATCAAGATCTGCAATCGATAACATAGATCTCCTCATACCGCCTGCAATCGACCAGCTAAGGTCCGGTGTCGGTCATTTCCGATCGGCTCGCGGGGACGTCGGCTTTGCTGATGTTTCCACGCGTAACGCTGGCTGCGGAAGACATTGAGCATGCCGCGGACTGGAAATCGTCCCGGCTGATAGCCTCGCCTCTATGCAGTCCGAGTAAAATCGGGCCATGGCTTCAGGTGACTGGCCACCGTGCTCTGACGGAACTTTATTCATGTCACCATGCGAACAGACGCGGCCGGCACCGCTGAGGTGCCCGACCGCGAACGAGGTCCTGCAATCGGTGTTGCAGCTCCTGCCGCACGGGCGGGCCTGGCAATCCAACGAGGGCGGCCCGTTGATGGGCCTGGTGCGGGCATTCGATCCCGACGTGTTCGATGATCCGCCGTTCCGGGCGCGACAGCGGACGCAGAGCATTCTCGCAAGCTTCTGGCGCGCGATCGCCTTGGTCGTAACCTTCATCCTCGCGCGCTATTGCGACCTTCGGCTCGAGTTCTGGTGCGCCACGCACAAGGAGACGCATGATCTGTGGATGGCCGAATACGGCCTGCCGGATGCCTGCGACCCATTTCCGGATCTCTGCACTAAGGTCGCGGCGATCGGCGGGGCGCGGTGTGAGTATTACGCGGCCGTCGCCGCGCGTGCCGGCTGGTCGATCACCTGCGCTGACATCACCAACGACTGCGGCGGCTCGGCCGGCACCTTTCAGGCCGGCTGCAGCTGGCCGGGCGGCCAGATCGGCGGCGGACGGCTTCTGATCATCGTCAATCTCGACCACAGCCCGGCCTATGTCGCGCCGGCAGGGACGCTTCCTTACGCCGGTCACCTGCAGGCCGGCAGCGGTCTCGCCTGCGAGCCGGACATCTCGCCACTCCAATGCATCCTCGATCGCGTCGTGCACGCGCATATCGAGATCACTTACCAGACCTCCGAGGGATAATCTGCGATGACCGACATTGTAGGGCCGGCGAACGCACCGAACACGGTGACGGCGCGGCCGGCGGAGACGCGCATCTTTGGCGCGGCTGACACCTGGTTTCAGGATTGCTCCAGCGGGACGGCCAATGACGGCACCCGCGTCATGGCGG
>JBARNF010000613.1:0-1823 GCA_049802835.1 Bradyrhizobium sp. | reverse complement strand
CTGATGGCGGCCGACATCCTGCTCTATCGTGCCACCCATGTTCCGGTCGGCGAGGACCAGAAGCAGCATCTCGAGCTCTCGCGCGACATCGCGCAGAAGTTCAACAATGATTTCGGCGATTCCATCCGCGCCCAGGGCTTCGGCGACGGGCTGTTTTTCCCCCTGCCCGAGCCGCTGATCACGGGACCGGCGACCCGCGTGATGTCGCTGCGCGACGGCACCAAGAAGATGTCCAAGTCGGATGCGTCGGATAATTCGCGCATCAACCTGACCGACGATGCCGACACGATCGCGCAGAAGGTCCGCAAGGCCAAGACCGATCCCGAGCCGCTGCCGACCGAGGAGAAGGGCCTGGAGATGCGGCCCGAGGCCGACAACCTCGTCGGCATCTATGCCGCGCTGTCGAACCGCCACAAGGCCGACGTGCTGCGCGAGTTCGGCGGCGGCCAGTTCTCCAGCTTCAAGAACGCGCTGGTCGAGCTGTGCGTCACCAAGCTCGGTCCGATCGCCGCCGAGATGAAGCGTCTGACGGCCGATCCCGGTTATGTGGAGTCCGTGCTGGTCGATGGCGCCGAGCGCGCCCAGGCGATCGCTGCGGAGACCATGAAGACCGCCAGGGACATCGTCGGCTTCATCCGCAAGCACTGACGGAGGCCGGCGCAGGTCGCAAGCCGCCGTTTCGACGAACGGAACCCGCACGCCCCTCTCCCCAACGGAGATCGGCTGTGGCAGCATCGCCTGGTTCGACTCGCAGCAGCAGGCGGGAACGCGATGGCGGTGCAGCGGCAGAGCTACCAGTCCGGCCATGCGCCGAAATGCCTGGTCGTGGTCGACGACAGTGCCGAATGGAATCGCGCGGTCCGCTATGCCGGCCGCTGGGCGACCCGTGCGGGCGGCCGGATCGTGACGCTGCACATCATCGAGACCGAGGATCAGAACCAGCAATGGCTGGGGGTTGCCGACCTGATGCGCGCCGAAGCCCAGGAGGACGCAAATGCCGCTCTCGACAAGGCGGCGACGCTCCTGTTTGCGATCGGTGCGATGGCACCGGAACGCGTCATCCGGGAAGGAGATCCGACCACGGAAATCCTGGCCACGATCGAGCACGACAGCGACATTGCGCTGCTGGTGCTCGCCGCCAATTCCGGCACCGACGGCCCGGGACCTCTGGTGACCCACGTGACCAAGACGATCGGCGCGTTCCCGATCCCGCTCGTGATCGTCCCGGGTGACCTCGCGGACGCCGATATCGACGCGCTGTCATAGGGTTGCACAGCAAACCCCGCGCGATCCTCTTGATCGTGCGCGCGCCCTCGCCATCTGCTAAGAGACCCTCACAGGCCGGCCTTGAACCGGCGCTGCCGGAGAAAGCCATGTTCATCCAGACCGAAGCCACTCCCAATCCCGCCACCCTGAAATTCATCCCGGGCCGCAACGTGCTGCCGACCGGCACGATGGAGTTCGGCAGCCGCGACGCCGCCGCGCGCTCCCCGCTGGCCGAGCGCCTGTTCGCCGTCGACGGCGTCACCGGCGTGTTCTACGGCGCCGATTTCATCACCGTCACCAAGAGCGACGGCGAATGGCAGCACCTGAAGCCCGCGATCCTCGGCGCGATCATGGAGCACTACATGTCGGGCGCGCCGCTGCTCGCCGACGGCAGCGCGGCCAATGACGAGTCCGCCGACGAGGACGACGAGTTCTACGACGAGGCCGACAGCGAGACGGTCGGCATGATCAAGGACCTGATCGAGACGCGTGTCCGACCGGCGGTGGCCAATGACGGCGGCGACATCACCTTCCGCGGCTTCAAGGAAGGCATCGTC
>JBARNF010000612.1:0-3370 GCA_049802835.1 Bradyrhizobium sp. | reverse complement strand
TGAACAATCTTCCCGAGATCAACGCCATCCAGGCCGGGCTGCGCCGGCAATCGGGCGGCTTCGTGCTCGAGGCGGAGAAGATCGGCCACTCCGAGGACGTGTGCACCTACGTCAAGTCCGACGTCGGCATGATGGCCAAGGGCAACATCGCGCCGAACGGCAAGAAGTTTCCCGATCCCAGCGTGCTGCTGCTCTCCTACACCGGCTGCTTCACCTTCATGAAGTGGTTCGAGCTGCTGCGCGCGCAGTACAAGTGCGAGACGGTCATGTTGCACACGCCCTATATGGGCGACGGCAAGATCACGCCGAACATGGTCGAATACCTGATGAAGCAGCTCAAGGAAGAGGTGATCCCCAAGCTCGAGCGCGTCTCCGGCGTCAAGTTCGACATCGACCGGCTGCGCGAATACCTCAAGAAGTCGGCCAAGGCCGAGGACAATCTGGTCCACGTGCTGCAGTCGGCGAAGACCAAGCCGTCGCCGATCGACGCCTATTTCGGCGGCATCTACTACATCGGCCCGATCTTCGGCGCCTTCCGCGGCACCGACGACGCCATCGCGTATTACGACTTCCTGCGCGCCGAGATCGACGAGCGCGTCGCCAAGGGGCAGGGCCCGGTGACGCCGGACGGCGACATGGGCAAGGAGCGCTACCGCCTGGTGACGGAAGGGCCGCCCAACTACACCAACTTCCGCCAGTTCTGGAAGATGTTCTACGACGAGGGCGCGGTGGTCGTCGCCTCGAGCTACACCAAGGTCGGCGGCGTGTACGATTTCGGCTTCCGGCACGACCCGAGCGACCCGCTGCGCACGCTCGCCGAATACTGCCTCGGCGTCTATAGCAACCGCAGCCTGCCGATGCGCATCGACATGCTGTGCAACTACATCAACGAGTACGAGGCGGACGGCCTGCTGATCAACTCGATCAAGAGCTGCAACAGCTTCTCCGCCGGCCAGCTCCTGATGATGCGCGAGGTGGAGAAGCGCACCGGCAAGCCGGCGGCGTTCGTGGAGTCCGATCTCGTCGATCCGCGCTACTTCTCCGCCGCCAACATCAAGAACCGGCTGGAGAGCTACTTCCAGATGATCGAGCAGAAGCGCGCCGGCTCGCGCGCGGCCGCCTAGAGGAACCCCCATGAAAACCTACGTCGGCATCGATTTGGGCTCGACCACCACCAAGGCGGTTCTCCTCGACGAGAACAGCCAGGTGATCGGCCGCGGCATCACCAACTCGCGCTCGAACTACGGCACCGCCGCGCGGGTCGCGAGCGAAGAGGCGCGCGTCGACGGCCGCTTCACCCTGTTCCGCCGCGCCCTCAATGCGGGCGGCGGCACGACCGCCGGGCTCGACGAGTTCCTCGCCGCGCTCGAGCGCGCCTTCCGGCTCGAGCAGTTCCTCGAGCAGCTCGGCGATCTCGAGGAGACCTGCCGCGGCCAGATCAAGGGCGAGCGCTTCGCCAAGCTGGAGAGCGGCGTTCAGGACGCGCTGACCGAGGTGTTCCGGCATCTGCGCGAGGAGGCGCCGTCGCTCTATGCGCCCGGCGCCAAGCGCAAGTCGGACTTCTTCCGCGACATCGCCGGCTCGCGCTATCACGCGCAGGCGGAGGACGTCGCGCGCGAGGCCGGCCTGCCCTACGACCTCTTGCTCAACGTCTACGACAAGTCGATCATCGACGTGGAGAACCGCCCGCCCGCCGGCGAGCTCTCCGACAAGTTCCGCCGCGCGCTCGCCCGCGTGCTCGCCGCCGACAGCGTGGTCAAGACCGGCTCGACCGACGTGCCGCAGACGATCGTGGACACGCTCGGCATCGATCTCGAGGAGACCTATCTGGTCGGCACCGGCTACGGCCGCGTCACCCTGCCGTTCTCCAAGGACCACATCCGCTCGGAGATCCTGTGCCACGGCCTCGGCGCCCACATGATGTACCCGAACACCCGCACCGTGCTCGACATCGGCGGGCAGGACACCAAGGGCATCCAGGTCGATCCCAGCGGGATCGTCGAGAACTTCCAGATGAACGACCGCTGCGCCGCCGGCTGCGGCCGCTATCTCGGCTACATCGCCGACGAGATGAACATGGGCCTGCACGAATTGGGACCGATGGCGATGAAATCGGACCGGCCGGCGCGCATCAACTCGACCTGCACCGTGTTCGCCGGCGCCGAGCTGCGCGACCGCCTCTCGCTCGGCGAGAAGCGCGAGGACATCCTGGCCGGCTTGCACCGCGCCATCATGCTGCGTGCGATCTCGATCATCTCGCGCTCCGGCGGGGTCACCGACGAGTTCACCTTCACCGGCGGCGTCGCCAAGAACGAGGCGGCGGTGCGCGAGCTGCGCAAGCTCATCAAGGACAACTACGGCGACGTGACCATCAACATCAACCCGGAATCGATCTACACCGGCGCCCTCGGTGCGGCCGAGTTCGCCCGCCGCGCCTTCGAGGGCGGCGCCACCCCGGAGGCTTCAGCATCATGACGATCGCGGCAGGAATCGATGTCGGCACCAGCACCGTCAAGGCGGCGCTGTTCCGGGTCGACGGGGACAAGACCGAGTGGCTGTCGCGCACCATGATGCGCATCCGCCAGCGCGATCCGATGGAGCTCGCGCGCGTCGCCTTCGACCAGATCCTGGACGACGCCAAGCTCAGGGAAAAGGACGTCGACTACGTGGCGACCACCGGCGAGGCCGAGGGCGTGCCGTTCCATACCGGGCATTTCTACTCGATGACGACGCATGCGCGCGGCGCCATCTACCTGGAACCCGATTCGCGCGCGGCGCTCGACGTCGGCGCCCTGCACGGCCGCGCGATCGCCGTCGACGAGCGCGGCAAGGTCTTGAGCTACAAGATGACGAGCCAGTGCGCGTCCGGCTCCGGCCAGTTCCTGGAGAACATCGCCCGCTATCTCGGCATCGGCCAGGACGAGATCGGCTCGCTGTCGAGCCAGGCCGACAATCCGGAGATCGTGTCGTCGATCTGCGCCGTGCTGGCGGAGACCGACGTGATCAACATGGTGTCGCGCGGCATCACCGCTCCCAACATCCTCAAGGGCATCCACCTGTCGATGGCGGGCCGCCTGACCAAGCTCCTCAAGTCGATCGGGGCGAAGGACGGCGTCGTCATGGTGACGGGCGGGCTCGCGCTCGATAAGGGCCTGGTCGCCGCGATCGAGGAGGACATGGCCGCCATCAAGGACATGAAGTGCACGGTGCGCTCGAGCCCGGATTCGATCTACGCCGGCGCCATCGGCGCCGCGCTGTGGGGCGCCTACCGGTTCGAGAAGCTCGCGGCGCGCGGCGAAGTGCCCAAGGCCGCCTAAGAGGCAAGCAAGAAGGAGAGAACAACATGGCCCTGATGATCAACGAGGCGTGC
>JBARNF010000611.1:0-16043 GCA_049802835.1 Bradyrhizobium sp. | reverse complement strand
GCTGCAGCGCCGGTACCATCCCTTGTTCCTGACGAGGATGGTCGCTTTCTGCCGTTCCCGCTGACTGATATCCAGCAGGCCTATTGGGCCGGTCGTGGTAATGCATTTCTGCTCGGAAACATCGGTGCCCACAGCTATTTCGAGTTCGATGCGGCCGATCTCGACCTTCGTAGGTTTGAGCAGGCGCTTAGATGCGTCATTGCAAGACACGACATGCTGCGCGCGGTCATTCTCGCGTCAGGCGAGCAGCAGGTGCTGTCGGAGGTGCCGCCATATCAGCCTCGGGTCGATGACTGGCGTGACCTGGCGACGGAAGAGCTCACCAGCCGATTGTCCACCTTGCGCGGGCGCATGTCTCACCAGGTGTTCGATGTCTCGGAGTGGCCATTATTCGAGATACGGGCGGCCGTGTTGCCGGCGGGCAAGACGCGGATCTTCGTCAGCTTCGACATTCTGATCGGAGATGCCTGGAGCTTCCAGATCTTCAACCACGACCTTAAAGAGTTCTATCAAGATCCGACGAAGCCGGTCGTTCGACCGGCCTGTGCCTTCCGCGACTATGTTCTGGCGCGGCAAGGTGTCGAAGCTGCCGCGATGGCCCGCGCCCGACGCTACTGGGACGAAAGGCTGGCCACTTTTCCAGCAGCACCGAGTCTGCCCTTGAGCCAGGACATCAGACGGATTGGTCGTCCGGAGTTCAAGCGGCTATCGAGAACGATCGCCGTGGACGTATGGCAAGAGTTGCAACGCCAGGCCAAACAGTCAGGCGTCACTCCTGCCATCGTATTGCTCACGAGATTCGCCGACGTCCTCGCCCAGTTCAGCGGCCAATCGCATTTCGCCCTCAATCTGATCTTGTTCGACCGCAAGCCGCTACATCCGGCGATAGCCGAGGTGATCGGTGACTTTACGTCGATGAATCTGCTGGAAGTTGATCTCGCCTCCGCAGCTTCCTTTGCGTCGCGGGCGCGGACGCTCCAGGAGAGGCTATGGCAAGACCTCGACCATAGCGCCGTCAGCGGGGTTCAGGTTCTGCGCCTGCTCTCCCAGCAGGCCGGAAAGCCGGTCTTGATGCCGATCGTGTTCACGAGCCTGCTCGGAGCTGAGGAGCCCGATGGCAAGGTGAAAGAGTTGCTCGGCTCGTCCGAAGTGATCTTCAATCTGACTCAGACACCTCAAGTCATCCTGGATTGCCAGGTCTCTGAAGACAAGAAGGGGTTGCTCGTCGCATGGGACGCGGTGTTCTCGCTGCTCCCGGGTGGCCTCCTGGAAACGATGTTCGAGAGTTACCTGACGTCGCTGACGAGCCTCGCTATGGATGCGGGACGCTGGCAGGATCCCAGTCGGCTGGAGCTGCCTGACGAACAGGCCGCAGTCCGGCTGCACGTCAATGCCACGTCCAAGGCGGTGCCGCCGCGAGCCTTGCACCAGGAGTTTCTTCAGCAAGCAAAATCGACACCACATGCACCGGCGCTGTTGGCTGAGGATTGCGAGATGAGCTACGCCGAACTCGAATGGCGATCTTGCTTGCTGGCCGGACGCCTTGTTGCATTGGGAACTGGACAAAACCGCCTGGTCGCCATCGTCATGGACAAGGGATGGGAGCAGATCGTCGCCGTTCTCGCGGTGGTGCGGGCCGGAGGCGCCTATCTTCCGATCGATCCTCAATTGCCGTTAGCCCGCGTGAGTTTCATGCTCGGCAATGGTGAGGTTGGGATCGCCCTCACACAGCCGTGGATCGCCGACAGGATGAATTGGCCGGCGGACGTGACGCATCTTTGCGTTACGAAGGAGACGGCCGAAGGCGCCGAACTGGAAAGTCCGCTGCCGGCAGTCGATCCGTCCGACATCGCCTATGTGATTTACACGTCCGGATCGACCGGCAATCCGAAGGGGGTCGTCATCGCGCATGAGGCCGCCCTCAATACGATCCTCGACATCAATGAACGGTGCCAGATCGGCGCAAGCGACAGGGTGTATGCACTTTCTTCATTGAGCTTCGATCTCTCTGTCTACGACATCTTCGGGCCCCTGTCGGCGGGCGCGGCGATCGTCCTGCCCGGCCGGGCTGAGACGGCGGATCAGGGGAAATGGACAACAGCGATAAGGCGCTGGACCGTGACGGTCTGGAATTCGGTTCCGGCGCTGTTCGATCTTCTCGTGGACGAAGCGCTCGAGATGCAGGCGCCGCTTCCGAGCCTGCGGATTGCGATGCTGAGCGGGGATTGGATCCCCTTGGGCCTTCCAGCCAAGGCGAGGCGTGTTGCGCAAGGGCTTGGCATTCTGGCCATGGGCGGCGCGACCGAAGCGTCGATCTGGTCGAACTACAAATGGGTGACTGAGATCGAGCCTGATTGGAGCAGTATTCCCTACGGCTATCCGTTGACCAACCAGTCCTACGAGATCCTGAACGAGGATCTCGAACCGTGTCCAGATTGGGTCGAGGGAGACCTCTATATTGGCGGGCTCGGGTTGGCGCGGGAATATTGGCGGGATGCAGAGCGGACCACTCGCAGCTTCTTCGTCCATCCCCGAACTCGAAGGCGATTGTACCAGACGGGCGATCGTGCGCGCTACCGCCCGAACGGCGAGATTGAATTCCTTGGACGACGCGACCAGCAGGTGAAAGTGCAGGGCTATCGCATCGAGTTGTCCGAAATCGAACAGGTATTGCTCGAACTTCCGCAGGTCCGTGCGGCGATCGTCGTGATGGTCGGAGAGCGGTTTGGCGCAAAGCGCCTGATCGCCTATGTCGTTTCGCCCCCGGAGCTTGATGTCGAAACGCTGCGAGTACTGCTGGCGGAGAGCGTTCCAGACTACATGCTTCCAAGCGTCTTCGTCCGCATGGACAAGATGCCCCTTTCGCCGAACGGAAAGGTCGACCGCATGGCGCTTCCTAAAGTCCTGCCATCTCCATCCGCCGGCAGCGGGGCCGCGACCCCCAGTGATGAGATCGAACGGTTCATTTCTACAGTATGGTCGGAAGTGCTGGAAATCGAGAATCCCGGCCTTCATGACAATTTCTTCGAGCTTGGTGGACAATCCATCTCGCTCATGCGGATCCGGAGAGTTCTCCAGTCGAAATTCGAGCGCGATGTTCCGGCCGCGGTGTTCTTCGAGCGTCCAACCATCTCGACACTTGCGCAATTCTTTCGCAACTCCGACAGCGGCAGCACGCTCGACCAGAGTCAGTTGCGCGGCGAAAACCGCAGGAAGCGACTCGCGCGGCGTGTCTCGCCGGAGGGACTTCCGCCTGAACAGGCGGTCGACAATGGCGAGGACAATTGGGACTTTCTCGCGCGGATCTATCAGTCGCCGACTTCGTGGCGTACTCACGTCGAGCGCGATGCGATCCTTCCCTCGCTCCACTCGGATACGGCGCGCGAGGAATTCAAGAGCCGACGGGCCGGTATTCGCTCCGGAGTTGTCATATCGTCGGTCGGCCTTGCCGACAGACGACCGGACAGTGCAGCGCTGCACAAGCGGAGCAGCGCGCGCGATTTCGCGAGCAAAATGATTGACGCCGTCGCGCTGGCGGAGTTGCTGGGCAATCTTCGCAGCAGGGATTCGACGAACGATGTCAAATACCGGTACGCGTCTGCAGGCGGACTATATCCGGTTCAGATCTACCTGGCGATACATCGAACGACCGAGGACGCAGGTGTCGATGGGATCAGGAGCGGCAGCTACTATTACAATCCAGACTGCCACTTGTTAGAGACGATCTCTCCGGATGAACCATCGGCGTCGGCGCTCCATCTGCCGATCAATCGTCCGGTCTTCAAGCGGGCGTCATTTTCGCTCTTCTTGATCTGTGACCAGGACGCGGTTGCGCCGGTCTATGGCGGCGAGAGCTTGCGATTCGCATTCCTCGAAGCAGGGATGATGTGCCAGCTGCTCGACGACGCCGCGCCGAGCTGCGGCATCGGCCTGGCTCATCTGGGGGGAGTAGATTTCGAACCCTATCGTTTGCAGTTCCAACTGGGCCCGCAGCACGTTCTTCTCCATGCCTATCTCGGTGGAGCGCACAAGAACGTGTCAACACAGGCTTAGAATATTCGGTCGGTTGACGGGACCGGCCAGAGCAATGGAGAAGGACGATGGTGGACGCCAACGCACACAGCATTGCTGTGATCGGTATGGCCGGAAGATTTCCCGGCGCGCCCGATCTCACGACCTACTGGTCGAACCTGACGCAGGGTGTCGAGTCGATCAGGGGCGTTTCCGAGCAGGACCTTCGAGAGGCCGGCGTGAGCGCGGAAAGGATTGCCGACCCCAATTACATAAGGTTGTACCCAGCGCTCGAGGACGCCACCCTCTTTGATGCCAGGTACTTCAACATCAGTGCGAAAGAGGCCGAGTACATCGACCCCCAGCACAGGCTATTTCTCGAATGTGCCGTGCATGCTCTCGAGGACGCAGGGTGCGATCCGAAGCGATATGATGGAAATATCGGTGTGTTCGGCGGGGTCAATCCGAATGCATATCAGTTCCTTGCTCTCCGCAATCGACTTATGTCCGGGGCGTACGGATCGATCGGAAACATCTTCGAGTCGCTCGAGACCGACCTGATGTTCTTCCTTGGCGGCGACAAGGACTATTTGGCGACGCGCGTATCGTACAAGCTCGATTTGCGCGGACCGAGCCTCAGTGTGCAGACCGCGTGTTCCACGTCGCTCGTGGCGGTGCATCTCGCGTGTCAGAGCCTGCTTGCCGGGGAATGTGAGGCGGCGCTCGCAGGCGGCGTATCGGCCACGCCCGGCAGCTTCATGAGGATAGGCTATATGGTCTCCCCCGGAATGACATCAGCCGACGGACACTGCCGGCCATTTGACCATCGCGCCAATGGCACCGTGTTCGGCGACGGCGTCGGAATCGTGGTGTTGAAGCGGCTGGACCGCGCCCTTGCCGACGGCGATAACGTCCGAGCCGTGATCCGGG
Organism: Bradyrhizobium sp.; assembly: GCA_049802835.1. GTDB lineage: Bacteria > Pseudomonadota > Alphaproteobacteria > Rhizobiales > Xanthobacteraceae > Bradyrhizobium. The sequence goes on along the minus strand of JBARNF010000611.1, from coordinate 11,102 downwards.
GATCTGCGATCAATAACGATGGTTCGTCAAAGGTGGGATTCGCGGCTCCGAGCCTTGAAGGTCAGGCGTCGGTCGTCGTGGAAGCCCACGCCGTTGCCGGCGTGCCCGCGTCGGCGATCAGCTACGTTGAGGCACACGGCACCGGGACCTCGCTTGGTGATCCCATTGAAGTGGCATCGCTCACGCGCGCGTTTCGCAGCTCGAGCGTGGAGACCGGCTTTTGTGGCCTCGGCTCGGTGAAATCCAACGTAGGACATCTGAATACGGCGGCCGGAGTGGCGGCTCTTATCAAGGTCATTCTGGCGCTCGAAAATCAACGCTTGCCGCCGAGCATCAATTTCGAGGCGCCGAACTCCCAGATCGACTTCGAGCAAACGCCATTTTTTGTTGTCGATTCGCTGCGAGAATGGCCGAGGTCCGGCACGCCGAGGCGTGCTGGAGTCAACGCGTTCGGCATTGGTGGTACCAATGCGCATCTGGTCGTCGAGGAGGCGCCGCCGAAGCGAACAACGTCGTCGCGAAAATCGTGGCATGTTCTGCCAATCTCCGCGAAGACTGAGCGTGCGCTGACGGGACTGGGGGATCGCCTGCTGGACCATTTGTCCGGCGAGCGGGAGATTGAAATCGCGGACGTCGCGCATACGCTCGCCACGGGCCGTCCGTTGCACAAGATCCGTAAAGCGGTCGTCTGCCAGGACCGGGCGTCTGCCATGGATGCACTGCGTGTTTCGCACGGTCGATCGATAGCCTCCAGCGACAGCTGCGCTGCCTATTTCATGTTTCCGGGGCAGGGCACGCAGCGGGTCGACATGGGGCGAGCGCTCTATCTTGAGGAGCCGGCTTATCGCGCCGCGTTCGACGAATGTGCCAACGGTCTGAAGCGGCACATTGAGACTGATCTGCGCGAGATCGTGTTCTCTCGAACTGACGCTGGCGGAGACGCTGCGGCCCGGCTGATGTCGACCGAATTCGCCCAACCGGCCATCTTCTGCGTCAGCTATGCGATTTCGGCTCTCTGGCGATCGCGGGGAGTCGAGCCGGCTGGCATGATCGGGCATAGCGTCGGGGAGTTGGCCGCAGCCTGTATGGCGGGGGTGCTGACACTCGAAGATGCACTGAGAGCGGTCGCTCTGCGCGGCCGTCTCATGCAGCGACAGCCTGGCGGGCAGATGCTCGTTGTTCCGATGTTACGTGAGAAGGTTCTGCCGTTCCTTAGGGAGGATCTCTCGATCGCCGCGATGAATGCGCCGGGCGCACTGGTGGTGTCGGGACCGGCAGATGCGATTGCCGAGTTGGAGACCACGCTTCGCCACCGGGGAATAATGTGCTCGACGCTTCATACGTCGCATGCATTCCATTCGGCGATGATGGACGCCGCGGTGAAGCCATTTGTCGACGTCATGAGCAGCATTGCACTCCGCGCTCCCAAAATCCCCTATGTGTCGAACGTCAGCGGAACTTGGATCACCGCGGAGCAGGCGACAGATCCGGTCTATTGGGGGCAGCAGCTGCGTGCCCCGGTTCGATTTGCGGAAGGAATACGGACGATCTTGGATAAGGCGCCCGGCGTGTTGCTCGAGGCCGGTCCGGGGCGCTCTCTGTCGAGCTTGGCCCGCCAGAATCTCGTCGAGCGCGAAGCTCCGATGATCCTGCCCTCTATGCCGGGTCCGGGCGACCTCGCAGGAGAGGCAAGATCATTCAATCAAGCCCTTGCGGAAGCCTGGATGGCAGGATGCGCTGTGCGATGGGACGCACAGTATCGGGACGAAAGACGCGTGAAAGTGTCGTTGCCGAACTATCCGTTCGAGGGTGAGGAGATATTGCATGCCATAGCACTCACGACGGAGCGGTCGACGTGCACGAAAGTCACTCGACCGCCCGAGTCGAACGCCGGTGCGCCCGACTACATCTTGGCCCCGTATTGGAGATCCACAAGTCTCGCAACCCGATCCGCCGCAGCTTTCGACCTTGAAGGGCAAAACTGGCTGGTTTTCGCCGGCGGCAACGGTCTGAGCCGCTCGTTGGCGAGCCATCTGGCGCTGAGAGGTGCAGACGTCATTGTGGTCAGCATTGGCGATGAATTCGAGGTCGCGGATCACGAGATCTCGCTGTCCGGGATAAATCCCAGCCAGTTCGAGAAGCTGTTCATCGAACTCGAACGGCGGTCGTTCGCTCCGCAGCGTATCGTCTACCTCTGGTCTCTCCATGCGACGCAGGTGGCTCCCGACAATATCGATAGCGTGCTTGACACGAATTGCTTCGGATTGATGTACCTAGTCCAGGCGATCGACCGGACCCAATCGGGGCGGCGTATCCGGGTCGCGATCGCGGTTACGCGGAGTCTCGACGTTGCCGGTGGCGAGCAAGTCGATCCGACTGGAGCAATCGTCAAGGGACCCTGGCTGGTTGCTCCGATCGAGCACAAGAATATTTCTTGTCTCTACCTTGATGTTCCGGATTGCTGTCTGTCGTCGGCAGACCAGGACCAGGACTTCCTCGACAGGCTGATCGAAGATGTCGGGGCTGACGACAGTCCGTCGCTGCTTGCCTATCGCCAAGACCGCACCTGGACCACTGCGTTTGAAAAGGTCGTGCTGAAGGCTCCTGATCGAGACAAGGCCATCATTCGGCAAGGCGGTGCGTATCTCATCACGGGAGGGTTGGGAGACCTCGGGCTGGCTGTGGCGTCTGCGCTCGCAGACATGGGAGCCGCCAAGCTTGTCCTGAGCGGTCGCACGCGGTTGCCGGCACGCCCGGATTGGGAGACCTATCTTGCATTGTCGGACCGTGATGAACGAGTCGCGCAGATCCTGACGAGCATCCGCGAGATTGAAGCGAAGGGGGCAAGCGTTATCGTAGGAACGGCGGATGTCTCTGATCGGGAGGCAATGCACGGCGTCGTCGAGTACGCACGCGCGGCTTGCGGCCAGATCAACGGGGTCTTTCACGCCGCCGGGCTGCCTGGACGAGACATCATCGTCTCTCGAACAAAGGACGATGCGCTTCCCGTGTTGCTCCCAAAGATCGCGGGGACGCTCATCATCGATGAACTTCTCGGTGATGAAGGGGTGGATTTCATCGTGCTGTTCTCGTCGCTCAGTGCCGTGGCAGGTGGGGTCGGCATGGTCGATTATGTTGCAGGCAATGCCTATATGGATGCGTTTGCCGTGAGCCGGAGCGCTTCCAAGCGGCGCCCGCGGATCGTCTCTATCGACTGGGACATCTGGAGCGAGATTGGAATCGCGGCTCGCCTTGCGCAGGATTTCAAGGGCTCAGGCAGCCTGCGCCTGCGCGACGGGATTTCGACGGCCGAGGCGATCGATGCCTTGATGCGGATATTGCAGAGCGGCCTGTCGCAGGTGGTTGTTTCGAAAAATATGAGCAGGAAGCTCGATCGACATACGTCGGACAGCGGTGCGAGCGGACCCGCTGACGGATCGAATGGTGAAGCATCGAGCGAAACTCATCAAGCGCCGGGTGCACGTAGGATCCGCCCGGAGATCAGCGCCGTCTATGTGGAGCCGAGTAACGAGATCGAGCAGGTCATCGCCGAGTTCTGGGCGACTGCGTTGAGCCTCGATCGCGTCGGTACGGAGGACGATTTCTTCGAGCTTGGCGGTGACTCGCTGTTGGCGATGCAGATGATTCCGAAGCTCATAAGCCGCTTTCGGATCGAGTTGATGCCGCGAGATCTCTTCGAGGGGGGCACCGTCGCTGGGATAGCGCGGGTCATCGAGAACAAGCTGATCGATGAAATCGATGAGCTCGAGGAAGCTTAGTCGGCGCGGACATTGGCCGGAATCGCGAACAGTCCAATGATCAATTAGTCGTTGCCCTTGGAGAGTTGGCATGGAAACGATGGATCCGGCGGCGCGCCGTAAGCGATTGTCGGCGCGCCAACAGATGCTGCTCGAAGAGCGCATAAAGGGGACGGGAGCTCCGGCAACGCCGGTTCTACGGAGACGTGGTGTTGGGAGATCGCCGGTCTCCCATATGCAGGAGTCGCTGTGGTTCGTGGACCAGTTGGGGATGGCTGGTTCTGCCTACAATCTGCCGTTCGAGGTTCGCTTGGAGGGGCCCCTGAATGCGGCCGTACTCGAGCGAAGCCTATGCGAGATCGTGCGCCGCCACGAGGTGTTGCGGACCCGATTGGAAGTGGAGGACGGTCGACCGGTGCAGGTGATTGATCCCCACGGTGTGTTCCGGCTTGAGCACGTCGACATATCCGGACTTGAACAGGATCTCAGGGAGACGGAGATCGTCCGGATCGCGGAGGACGAGGTTTCGCGGCCCTTCGATCTACGACGCGGACCGCTGTTTAGGGCACGGTTGGTTCGCGTCGGTGATGACGATCATGTCGTGCTGGTGACGATGCACCACGTCGTGTGCGATGGGTGGTCGATCGCGCTTTTGATCGAGGAGGTGAGCGCGCTGTACGAGGCGTACAGCCACGGACGCGAATCGCCGCTGCCGGAGCTTCCGATTCAGTACGGCGATTACGCGGTCTGGCAACGTGACGAGGCGCAAGAGAGGAGCCTTGACAAGCACGTCGGCTACTGGAAGGAGCGCTTGAAAGCAGCGCCGGCAGCGCTGGATCTTCCGACGGACCGTGTCCGGCCGAGAATACCAAGTTTCACAGGCGGCACGATCAACGTGGCTTTGCCGGCTGTCCTGTCACATCGGCTGTTCGAGCTTGCTCGGGCCGAGGGTGTCACGTTGTACATGGTTCTCCTCGCTGTCTATCAGCTGCTCTTGCATCGCTATAGCGGCCAGGACGACATTATCGTTGGCTCGCCGACGGCTGGCCGGTCTCGTCCTGAGTTTCAGGGGATGATTGGTCTCTTCGTAAATACGATCGTGATGCGGACGGATCTTTCGGGAGATCCATCGTTTCGGGAGCTGCTGAAGCGCGTCAGGGCGGTAGCGATCGGTGCCTACGCTCATCAGGATGTGCCGTTCGAGCGATTGGTGAAGGAGCTGAATCCGGTTCGCGAAATCAATCGGCAAGCAATCTTTCAGACCGTATTCTCGCTGGAGAACCTGCCGCAAAGGCTGCTCACGTTCGCCGGTATAAGAGCAAGATGGATTCGGAGTAATCTGCCGAGAGCCAAGCATGAACTCGCGGTCTATTTTTACGAGCGTGGCGACAGGCTCGAAGGGCACATCGAATACGCAAGCGAGCTGTTCGATGAGGCGACAATTGCACGGTTAGCAAAGCATTTTGAGATCCTGCTGGAGGCGGTTGTTGAAAGGCCGGATGCGCGTCTGTCGGAGCTTACGCTGCTGAGTGCGGCGGAGCGTCATCGCCTGGTGGTGGAGTGGAACGCGGCTGCGGTCGACGATCTGTCGGAGAATTGCCTGCACGAACTATTCCAGAAGCAGGCGGCGCGGACGCCGGATGCCGTTGCGGTCGTTTTCGGAGACACATGGCTGAGCTATCGAGAGTTGGATCTAAGGTCGAACCAGTTGGGGCATCTTCTACGCGGGCTCGGGGTGGGACCCGAAGTTGTGGTTGGGCTTTGCGTTGAACGCAGCCTCGAGATGGTAGTCGCCCTGCTCGGGATCATGAAGGCCGGCGGAGCGTATCTACCGCTCGATCGGAGTTCTCCGGGCGACCGGCTCGACATGATGTTGGACGATGCAGGCGCAACGGTTCTGGTGACGGCGTCAGTCATCGCCGAACGTTTTGGGAGGAGCAGGGTCCGCGTGATTTTGATGGATGCGGATCTCGAAGAAATCGCGCGTCAATGCGAATCCGCGCCGTCGAGCGGCGTGCAGCCAGCCAATATGGCCTATCTGCTCTATACGTCCGGTTCGACCGGACGTCCGAAGGGGGTTGTTCTCGAACATCGGCAGGTGACAAATTACCTGTCCGCGCTAGCGGAAGCGACCAATCTTGTCGATGTGTCGAGCTATATGATGGTGCAGCCACTGACGGTGGATTCGTCGGTGACGGTTCTATATGCAGCGTTGCTACGCGGCGGCGCGTTGCATGTCGTCGGTTACGAGGAGAGTTTGGACGCGGAATATCTATCGAATTATGTGCGCCGGTATCCGATTCAGTGCTTGAAGATCGCTCCGCCGCATTTGCAGTCGCTGATGGACGCTGCGAATGGAAGCGAGTTGTTGCCTCAGAAGCTGCTGATAGTTGGCGGGGACGTAAGTCGCTGGGAGTGGATCGACAGTGTACGGGCGGCAGCGCCCGGCTGTCGGATCGTCAATCATTACGGACCGACGGAGACCACGGTCGGAGTCGTGGTCCAATGCGTCGAAGCTGATGTCCAACGCGGGACAACGGGGTGCGTTCCGATCGGTCGGCCGTTGCGCAACACGCAGGCGTACATTTTGGACGCCAATCTCGATCTCGTTCCGATCGGGGTCGTTGGCGATCTTTACATCGGTGGAGCGCAGATCGCGCGCGGGTATCTTGGTCGCCCCGACTTGACGGCCAGCAGCTTTATCCCTGATCCGTTTTCTGATGGTGGACGCAGGCTATACCGCACGGGTGATCGTGCGCGGTTTCTCGGAGATGGAAGTATCGAGTTTCTCGGGCGAGGCGACGAGCAGGTCAAGATTCGAGGTTACCGGATCGAGCCTGAGGAAGTCACCGCCGCGCTGCTGACGTATCCTGGGGTTCGGCAGGCCGTGACGGTGGCTCGCGCCCTTGGGCACGAGAAGAGTCTCGTCGGCTATGTGGTGCCGGACGAAGGACGCGATGTCGACGCAGCCGGGCTTCGCCGTCATCTGTCGGCTCGGCTGCCCCCGCACATGGTTCCGGCGGCCTTTGTGCTGCTCGGTGAATTGCCGCGAAGCCCGCACGGCAAGCTTGACCGGCGCGCATTGCCGGCGCCGGACCTGGGGGCGGTCACGGGGACGTATGCGGCTCCTCGCACCCCGGTCGAGGAGACGCTGGCGGCGATCTGGTGTGAGGTGTTGAAGCGCGACCGGATCGGGATCGACGACCATTTCTTCGAGCTTGGTGGGCATTCGCTGCTGGCAACGCGTGTGATGGCTCGGCTGCGGGATGCGCTGGAGGTCGAGCTGCCGCTGCGGGCGCTGTTCGAGGCGCCGACGGTCAGAGAGCTTGCGGGACGGATTGAGGCAGAGCAGCCGGGCGATGCGGGAGCGGCGCTGCCGCCGTTGCTACGGCTCTCGGATCGGCCGGATCAGCTGGCGATGTCGTATGCGCAGGAACGGTTGTGGTTCCTGGATCAGCTTGGGCTGGTGGGGGCAGCCTACAACATGCCGTTCGCGCTCAGGCTGGAAGGCGCGCTCGACGTCGTGGCGCTGGAGCGAAGCCTGTCTGAGCTGGTGCGGCGGCATGAGACGTTACGGACGCACTTCGCGGTGGTGGACGGGCAGGGCCTGCAGGTGATCGATGCCGCAGGCTCGTTCTGTCTCGTTCAGCCCGATCTATCGGGACTTGGCGCCGAGGCGCAGGAGGCCGAGGTTCGCCGCCTGGTGCAGGAGGAGGTCTCGCATCGGTTCGAGCTGACGCGCGGCCCGTTGTTCCGGGCGACGCTGATACGTGTCGGCGCCAGGGATCATGTGCTGCTGACGACGATGCACCACATCGTGTCGGACGGCTGGTCGATCGGGGTGCTGACGCGCGAGGTGGCGGCGCTGTATGAGGCGTTCAGCCAGGGCAGGCCGTCGCCGCTGGCGGAGCTTACGGTCCAGTATGCGGACTATGCGCTGTGGCAGCGGAGCTGGCTGGAGGGCGAGGTGCTGCAGCAGCAGGTGGGCTACTGGAAGGCGCATCTGCAGGGAGCGCCGGCCGCGCTGGAGCTGCCGACGGACCGGGGGCGGTCGGCGGTTGCCAGCTTTGCCGGAGGTGCCGTGAATTTCGCGCTGTCGAGCGAGCTGTCGGCGAAGCTTGCTGCGCTCGCGCGCCGCGAAGGAGCCACGCTGTATATGGTGCTACTGGCGGCGTATCAGCTGGTGCTGACGCGTTACAGCGGCCAGGACGACATCGTGGTCGGCTCGCCGATCGCAGGACGGCGGCGTCCTGAGCTGGAGGGGCTGATCGGGTTCTTCGTCAACACGCTGGCGATGCGAACGGACCTGTCGTGGGACCCGACTTTCGTGGAGCTGTTGCAGCGCGTGAAGGAGGTTGCGCTGGGCGCCTATGCGCACCAGGACCTGCCGTTCGAGAAGCTGGTGGAGGAGCTGCAGCCGGTCCGAGACCTGAGCCGTCAGCCGGTGTTCCAGGTGAGCTTTGCGCTGCAGAACACGCCGCAGGATGCAATCGAGCTGCCGGCGCTGTCGCTTCGGCTGCTGGGCAGTGAGCACCGGACATCGCTGTTCGATCTGACGCTATTCATGCGCGAGACCGAGCAAGGGCTGGTCGGGACGTTCGAATATGCGTCCGATCTGTTCGACCGATCGACGATCGAGCGGCTGGTGGGCCACTTCGAGGTGCTGCTGGGAGGCATCGTGTCGCGCCCGGAGGCGCGTCTGTCGGAGCTTCCGCTGCTGAGCAAGGCGGAGCGTCACCGCCTGCTCGTGGAATGGAACGCTACGGCGGCGGACGACCCGTCGGACCGCTGCCTGCACGAGCTGTTCGAAGCGCAGGCGGCGCGAACGCCTGATTCGATCGCCCTCGTTGATGACAATCGGCGGCTGACCTATGCCGAGCTGAACGCGCGCGCGAACCGCCTGGCGCACCATTTGCGCCATCTCGGGGTGGGACCGGAAGTCGTAGTGGGGCTGTGTATCGAGCGCAGCCTCGAGATGGTGATTGCCCTTCTCGGGATCCTCAAGGCGGGCGGGGCATATCTGCCGCTCGATCCATCCTACCCGGCTGACCGGCTGGCCTACATGCTGGAGGATGCGAGGGCGCCGGTCGTGGTCACGCAGGCGCATCTGAGGGAGCAGTTGCCCGCCGATGCCGGCCACCTCGTGCGGATCGATGCGGACTGGGCGGATATCGCGCGTCAGCCTGCGACCAACCCCGTGAACATCACCGTGCCGGCGAACATCGCCTACATCATCTACACCTCAGGCTCGACCGGTCGGCCCAAGGGGGTGAGCGGATTGCATGAAGGGATGGTGAACCGGATCGCGGCGCAGGATGGGATCGCGGCGTTCGACGATGAAGATGTCTGCTGTCAGAAGACTTCGATCGGCTTTGTCGATGCGGTTTTTGAGATTCTCGGACCGCTCTGCCGAGGTCTCCGCCTCGTCATTGCGGGCGACGCGACGGGAAGGCAGCCAGCAGAGCTTGCCGCACTGATCGCCGATCGCGGGGTGACGCGTATCGTGATGGTGCCGTCAATGGCCTTCGAGCTTGTGTCCGACTTGGCGACGAGATCGCGCCTCTCGAGCTTGCGGAGCTGTACGCTCAGCGGCGAAGCCATGAGCAGAGACCTGACGTTACGTCTGATGGAGGGATTGCCGGATTGCCGCTTCGTCAATCTCTACGGCTCGTCGGAAGTATCTGCCGATGCATCGTATTATGTCGTCGGGGCATCGATCCCTGCGAGTATTCCGATCGGCCGACCGCTTGGGAACATGCAGGTCTATGTATTGGATCTCGATCTTTGTCCCGTTCCGATCGGCGTCGCCGGCGAATTATATGTCGGCGGTATCGGCCTTGCACGGGGCTATCTGGGTCGTGCTGATCTGACTGCGGAGCGGTTCGTGCCGGACCCGTTCGGGAATAGCGAGCGGTTGTACCGGACCGGCGACCGGGTGCGGTGGGGCGCCGATGGCAATCTGGAGTTCTTGGGCCGGCTGGACCATCAGGTCAAGATCCGCGGCTTCCGGATCGAGCTCGGTGAGATCGAGGCGGCGCTGCTGGCGGATGAAGCCGTTGCGCAGGCGGCGGTGATGGCGCGTGAGGAGGACGGCGACAAGCGGCTCGTTGCCTATGTGGTTAGAACGGACGACGGCGAACAAGTCGATGCCGGAAAACTCCGCGATCATCTGAAGCAGAGCCTTCCTGACTACATGGTGCCGTCGTCGTTCGTGGTGATGGATGCGCTGCCGTTGACGCCGAACGGCAAGCTCGACCGGCGTTCACTGCCGGCGCCGGGCCCTCGAACCTCATCACGGATCTATGTCGCCCCTCGCACGCCGACCGAGGAAGCACTGGCAGCGATCTGGTGTGAGGTCTTGAAACTCGATCGGATCGGGATCGACGACAACTTCTTCGAGCTTGGCGGGCATTCGCTATTGGCGATGCGGATGATGGCGCGGCTGCGCGATGCGCTCGACGTCGAGACGCCGCTTCGTGTGCTCTTCGAAGCGCCAACTTTGGCCAAATTGGCCGATTGGATCGATACGGTTCGCTGGGTAGCGCGGAACGGGGCCGTCGATATTGGCGGCCTGTCGGAGGATCAGGAAGAAGAGGTGGGGATTGTATGAGTACGGTCCACACTCTACTGACGTCCTTACGCAAGAGCGGCGTGAGCATCTGGCTCGACAATGGGCAACTCAAGTATCGGGCACCTGCCGGCGGCTTGTCGCAGGCCGAACTGGCGGAGCTCCGCTCGAATAAGGAAGGCGTCATCAACTTCCTGAAGTACGCGCATCGGGCGACGGGGAGTCAGCCGACTCTTGGTCGGCGGGATCGTCCGAATCGCCCGGCGATGTCGTATGCTCAGGAGCGGTTATGGTTCCTGGACCAGCTTGGGCTGGTAGGGGCGGCCTACAACATGCCGTTTGCGCTCAGGCTTGAAGGCGCGCTTGACGCAGTGGCGCTGGAACGGAGCCTTTCGGAGGTTGTGCGGCGGCACGAGGCGTTGCGGACGCACTTCGAGATGGTCGACGGGAAGGGCGTGCAGGTCATCGATGCCGCAGGCTCGTTCTGTCTTGAGCAGTTGGATCTGTCGGGACTTGGCGCCGAGGCGCAGGAGGCGGAGGTTCGCCGCCTGGTGCAGGAGGAGGTCTCGCGCCGGTTCGAGCTGACGCGCGGCCCGTTGTTCCGGGCGAAGCTGATCCGCGTCGCCGCAAGGGATCATGTGGTGCTGGCGACGATGCACCACATCGTGTCGGACGGCTGGTCGATCGGAGTTCTGACGCGAGAGGTGGCGGCGCTGTATGAGGCGTTCAGCGAGGGCAAGCCGCCGCCACTGGCGGAGCTTGCGGTCCAGTATGCG
>JBARNF010000610.1:0-4444 GCA_049802835.1 Bradyrhizobium sp. | reverse complement strand
CAAATGGCCTAGCTGGCCTGGCAACCGCCTTTGGGCTGCCGACGCCTTCGACCGCGCAGAACCCGTTCGCGCCCTTTCTCACCCCTGCCCCGGTCGCCCCGCCAGTAGCGCCTCCTTGGCCCCTGCCCCGGCTCGCCGACCTCGTTGCACCGCCTGTGACGCCTGCAAGGCCGGCGCCGACGTACGCGCCGGCCACGATCAAGCGGAAGGGCTTCTTCTCCTTCCACTACGCCGACATTATGCGCGTCAACAACGTGCGCCAGTCCTGGAAGATCAATTGCCCCGGCCGCGAGGACAAGCGCCAGTTCTTCGACCGCAGCTTGTGGGAGTCCGTCCAGCGCAAAAACCCGGAAGGCCTCAAAAACCTGATTCGGGGAGGCATGACCCACGCCTCTGTGGTCTGCGTGCTGGTAGGTACCGAGACCTGGGCGCGGCCGTGGGTCAGGTACGAAATCGCCCGCTCCGTCATCGACAAGAAGGGCCTGCTTGCGGTTCACCTCAACAGCCTTCGGCACCATCAGCGTCAAGCCCCCGATGTGCACGGAGATAATCCGCTCGACTACATGGCTGTGGGGTGCCCGAAACAGGCGGGTGTGTACTTCCTCTATGAGCGCGTGTTGCAGCACGTGGTGGAGGCCGGCCAGCTGACACGGCAATGGCGCTGGGAGAAGTACAGCAAGTACGCCTCCGCTGTGCCGCTGCCGAAATACATGCAGGCGAACCCACCGAAGGTAGGTTTTGTGGTGCCGCTTTCCGATGTCACGACCATCTATGACTACGTTGCGGAGGAAGGCCACAAGAACATCGGCGCCTGGATCGACACGGCGGCTCTGCGTGCAGGCCGGTAGGCGCACTAACGATAACCGCGGCTGCGCTTCCTGGCCCAACGCGCGATCAACGCCAAGTCGGCCAGGCCTTAGGTTGCTCGCAGCTCGGATCTCACCGAAACACCGGGGACCGATGCATCTCCATTCTTTGGTCAATGACCACTGGCCAAACAAATAGGACTATACATCCAGTTTGTAGAACCGCGCCATATTACCTCGGTTTTCAGTGCGGGACACCTACAGCGATTTGAGTACGTCGTAGATTTTGATAGAGGCCAACGGCGCGCGTCTTTAACACGAGCCGCGTAGTTTCTCGGCAGAGGCGTGAAACCGGGCTAGCGAAGCTCCGTCGGCATCATATGGGTGAGCTCGACGGGCGCGCCGGCAACCCCAACTAATCTGGCTAGACGCCAGCCAATCGCGTCGGCAACTGGCAATGGAAAGCCTCACGCCGTGTCAGGCCGGTCGGGTCAAGTCCGCGAAGCGCCCGTAGGATTTGGGCTTGAGGTGGCCGGGACGACATGGCTCTCGAAATCGCCGCCGCATAAGCAGAGGCCGCGAGAGCATCGGCATGGCGCCGCGTAGCTGGATACGGAACCGACTGCGACGACAAGACCGGTCAAGAGCTGCACCTCTCTTGCTGTGGATTACCGAGACAACCGGCCCTTGCACACTAGGCAAAACGATTAATTAACTTCCATTGAGCCCGAATCAGGTACTTTGCCAAGCTCGTATTACGCTTCGTTGCCTCCACAGTTCACGACTCGGAGCTGCCTGAAATACGAATGCTGAAGACGACCAAAGAAAACTCTGGTCTGGAGGCTGCCGCGCCCGGTGCGACGACAGACGCGACTGCACGCTCACTTCTCTTTATCAGCCATGCCAATCCCGAAGACAACGCCGCAGCATCGTGGTTCGCAACACAACTGAGCCTACTGGGCTATGGCGTGTGGTGCGAGGTGAAGAACGCGCACGCGGGCGAAAGCGGCCTATGGCTAAAAGTTCAAAAGAAGATTGAGAACGATGCCGCCAAATTCATCTTCATCCTGTCGAACGCGTCCCGTGATTTTGAAAAGAAGCAGGGTGTATATAGGGAGGTCCAAGCGGCTTCGAATACCAAGCGGGACAACTTCATCATTCCTTTGCGGATCGAGAAGCTCAAGGGCAGCGTGCCGATCATCATCAGCCCCGATCTTCATGTTGACAGCGAAAATTGGGCACACGGTCTAAAGGAGCTGCAAGAGCGCCTGATCAAGGACGGCGTGCCAATGCCCCGCACTCCCGACTACGAACTCATTAAGTCCTGGTGGCCCGCCGTCAGTGCGTACGAGGCCCTGGTGAGGTCTAAGCCGTGCGAAATCGACTCCAACGTCTTCCCGTTTCAGGCACTGCCGCCGAACATTCATTTTCTCAAGGTGACCTCGGATGGAAACAGGCTAAGCGGCCTTGACCAAATTAAAGGGGTGTTGTCGGCGACCCTACCCTTTTCCGTGAACGGCCCACATGCGGTCAGCTTCGCACGGGCGAATGATTATCTCGAACTTACGCAGGGGTTCGACATTGCTGATGAGCACATAGTACCCACGGCGGATTTTCTCGAAAAAGGTCACCCGGCGCTCAACATTGCCGCCGATACAGCCCGGAATATGGTGACGTACTTGATAGCGGCTTCGCTCGAACGTCACCTCGTGGCGAAGGGCCTCAGCAATAAAGCTCTCCGCTATTCGCGCCGTAAGATCTGGTTTCCCGCCCACGGCCTGATAGGCAGAAACAGCTATCGATATGCCGATGCCGGCAAGCGACCGGCGCCCGTCTGGTTCGGTGGCACGGTCACCTCGTTTCGCAAGAAGTACGCTTGGCACTTCGCGGTGCAGCCTGCTGTCGATCTGCGTACACATTTCGGCATCTTGCTGAGCCCGAAGATCATCGTCTCCAAGGTATATGACAGCGCGGGCGGCGAAAAACCCGTGCCTCTCGACGATAGCCGCATAGGCAAGAAGCTTAGCTGGTGGAACGACGAGTGGCGCAAGAAGCTGCTCGCATTCATGCACTGGCTGGCCGATGGCCAAGAGGCGGCGCGCATTCCCATTGGCTATCAGGAAGTCCTATTGAATACCCTTCCGAAGACCGAAACTTTGCTGCTGTCGTATCTGGAGAAGGACGACGACGACGTTATCCGCGAAATCATGAGCTGGACTGATGCCTAAGTTGGTCCAACTCGACGAACCACAGCTGCTGTTTGGTCATAGCCAGTCACTTGCTCATCCTAAGGATGGGCTGACGCTGTTCGGGCCCTATCAACGCACGGCCGGCAGTGTCCGCTACGGCATTATCGGTACGGAGAAGGACCTTGCCATGTTCCGGCAGTGGTCAAGCATTGTGAATACGTTCTTGCCGGCGTATGCAGGCTCGATGTTTCGTCGCAAGCGAAACGCGGAGTTCGGCAAGCTCGCACACCAATTCTTTCCAGGTTTTGAGGCTGCCTTCGGCATCACATGGAATCCGAAGCCGGAGTGCGTATGTGCCGTGCCGGACGATGCGCTTAACAAGGCGCTGCAGACGCACGAGCTGCATACGCGCATATCTCGGGTCGTGAAGATCTACACCAAGCGCTTGACTAAGGCGAACTACGAAAGCGAGCACAAGCCGGACATATGGTTCGTGATCGTCGACAAGGCTCTTGAGAGCCTCTGCCGTCCGCAGTCCGAGCCGCCGCGCGTCTACGCCGAAGGTACCAAGGCCGAAGATGCTGCCCAGCGCAGCCTGTTTACCGATGCACAGGAGGCAGATAGCTTCGCCGAGGAATATCATGAAGCGCTGAAGTTCAAGCCGGATTTTCATAATCAACTTAAGGCAAGACTGCTCAAGCACCAAATCATCACGCAGGTGCTGCAATACGAGACGATGGACGCCTGCCTGCGCACACCGGACAATCCGGTGCGGGACAAAGAAGATCCGGCGACCATTTCCTGGAATCTCGCCACTTCCATCTTTTACAAGACGCGCCGCCGTCCATGGATACTCGCGGACGCAAGGGACGGCGTTTGCTATATGGGCGTTGTCTTCAAGAGGCTCACGAAACCGCAAGGATATAAGAACGCCTGCTGCGGCGCACAAATGTTTCTTGAGGATGGCAACGGCATGGTCTTCAAGGGCGCTCTTGGCCCCTGGTACTCTGAAGACAAGCGCGAGTGCCATCTCGATCGCGAGGAGAGCCGAAAATTCCTGGAGCGCGCCATCCACTCCTACGCCGATGAGCATGACAAGAAGCCGCCCCGGGAGATTTTCGTCCACGGCAGCGTGCGTTTCAACGATGAGGAGTGGGCTGGATTTTCGGAGGCCGCCAAACCATTCGATACGAAAGTTATTGGCGTCCGCATCCGGCGTGTTTACAGCGGCCTCAAGCTGTTTACGCGCGGAAAGAGTCCGGTGATGCGAGGCGCCGCACTGCTCGTATCCGACACCAAGGCATATCTGTTCGCAACTGGTTTTGTCCCCCGGTTGAATACCTATCCCGGCTGGAACGTCCCCAATCCGCTGGAGGTCGAAATCTGCAACGGCGACGCCGATATCACGACAGTGCTGCAAGATATCTTGAGACTCAGCAAACTCAACTA
>JBARNF010000609.1:0-8339 GCA_049802835.1 Bradyrhizobium sp. | reverse complement strand
CGGCGGAAGCGAGCTGGATCGTGCCCTGGTCGCCGGCATCGCCGCCATCCGATCCGCCGCGCTCGTTGATCGCGGCGACGGTGCGCCGGGTCGCGCCCTTTTCGAGGTTCTCGGCCAGCAGGTTGCGCATGATCGCGTCGCGCGATCCGCCGCTGCGTCCACCCAGGACGACGCCGACCAGATGGCGGCTGCCGCGGCGGAGCGAGGTGACGATGTTGAAGCCGGACGCACGGGTGTAGCCGGTCTTGATGCCGTCGATGCCTTCGACATTGCCGAGCAGGTGATTGTGGTTGCGGATCGACTGGCCGCGATAGTTGAAGACCTCGGTCGCGAAGTAGCGATAGTAGCGCGGGAAGCGGTCCTGGATCGCCCGCCCGAGGATCGACTGGTCGCGCGCCGTCGTGATCTGGGCGTCGGCCGGAAGTCCGGAGGCGTTCACATAGGTGGTGCGGCTCATGCCGAGCGCGCGCGCCTTGCGCGTCATCAGCTTGGCAAACTCGTCCTCGTCACCGCCGATCGCCTCGGCAATCACGACGGCGGCGTCGTTGGCCGACCGCGTCACCAGACCCTTGATCGCGTCCTCGACGCGGATGCTCTGTCCGGGACGCAGGCCGAGCTTGGTCGGCGACTGCTCCGAGGCGTGTTCGGAAACCGGCATCTCGGTGTCGAGCTTCATCCGGCCAGACTCGAGACGCTCGAACAGCAGATACAGCGTCATGATCTTGGTGAGCGAGGCGGGGTGCCGCAGGGCGTCGGGATTGGTCGCCGTCAGCGTCGCGCCGGAATTACCGTCGACGATGATGGACGCGAACGCCGGGCTGTAGCTGCCCTCGTCATTATGGGGGGAGTGGCGTGCGTGATGCCGATGGTGCCGCCGCGCCTCCGCGCTGTCGACCGTGATCACAGCCGCCGCCGCGAGTGTGACCAGTCCGTAGACGCCAACCCGCACGAGGCGCGAGGAAGCCAAGTTTTTGCGAAGCATGAAATCCCCGTCCAATTTCTGACGTGATCACCGGCTCGTGAGGCGAAATTGTGCCGAACGCCCCCGTGATCTTGCCTGCCGGACCCCCGATCGCTGCGTGTCACGGCCGCACATCGAAAAGCCCGAACTGAGGTTTTGTTAAGACGCTGTTTTAGAACAGCTTTATGGTCTGACCGACGCTGGCCGCGACCACCGGAGAGGTTAGGACGGTCGAGTTGCCAAAAGATTAAAGAAATCTTGCGCGGACCCGACGGATTTCCATCGATTCGCTTCATACCGCGGCGACGGCGATTGCAATGCCCGCGATGGTGCATTGCACAAGATTATTGATATTTTTGTGCGCCGCACTATAGTGGAGGTGCGTCAGGGAGCCGGGGCTTCCCTGAGGGCGCTCAAAGTCAGGGAAAGGAATGCCACAACATGTTTAAGGTTGAAGACTTTCAGAACTACGGCAAGGAACAGTTCGAGACGGCCGTGAATTCCGCGACGACCGTGCAGAACGGTCTGCATGCGATCGCCACCGCCTACGGCGACTACACCAAGAAGTCGTTCGAGGACACCAAGTCGTTCGTCGAGAAGCTCTCCGGCGTGAAGTCGCTGGACAAGGTGCTCGAGGTTCAGACCGAATACGCCAAGTCGGCCTACGAGACCTTCGTCGCCGATTCGCAGAAGATCGCGGGGCTGTATTCGGATCTCGCCAAGCAGGCGTTCAAGCCGCTCGAAGGCATCGCCGCCAAGTTCACCCCGCCTGCCGCGCACTAATCATTCGCGCCTGCTGGTGACGAAAGCCCGGCTTACGCCGGGCTTTTTTGTTGCCTGAAACGGCCGTGCCCGGTGGCAGCCTAGCTGCTGCTACTTGGCCACGCGCAGCTTGGACAGGGCGGTTCCGATCGTGTTGAAGGTGGCGACGATCTGGGTGGAACTCGTCAGCATGTAGAACTTGTCGGGACTGCTGGCACAGTTCTGCAGCACGGTCGAGGTCGCATCAGCGGGCGAGCTGGTGTTCACCTGGATCGTGTAGATCGTGTACATCGAGTTGCCCTTGGCATCCTTGGTGTTCTTCAGGTTCGAGCAGAGCAGGGCTTGGCGCGCGTCGATCGGATTGCCGGAGGCCTGGCTCGAGCCGTTGCCATAGTCCGGCCAGCGGTCCTCGGTGTTCAGACCGTCCGACAACAGGATGATGACCCGATTGTAGGTCGTGTTCACGTCCTCTGCCGGCGCGCTCAGCACGCCATTCGGGATCAGCGACTGCACGGCCCAGGCCATCCCGATCGCCTGGTTGGTGCCGCCGGTCGGCTGCATGGCGTTGACGGCCGCCTTCAACGAGCTCCAATTGTAGCTGAGCGGAACGATCTGCTCGAGCTTGGTCGAGGCGGTGCTGCTGCAGTACTGGACGTTGTTCTCCATGTGCTGGTTGGCCGGGAACAGCGTGGTGAGGTCCGACGTCGCGGGCGACACGGCGTTCGCGTCGTTGGGCTGGGTCCGGTCGGCGACGCAGCCGGTCCACGTGCTCGGCGCGTTGGCGGCCCAGATCTTGGTGTAGGTGTTCACCTTGCAGACGGTGTTGCTGTAGCTGCCCGTGCACGTGCACGTCGAGTTGGCGCCCGAGCAGCTGCAGCCGTTGCCGGTGCAGTAGTTGACGACCGTGCTCGTCTTGGCGCTGGTCCAGCAGCCATTATAGTAGCTGTGCGAGGCGGAATCGTAACCCGGGCAGATGTAGCCCGAATAGGTGCCGCTCGACGGGATCGACGAAACGTTCGAGCTGCCGCTGGCTGGCGCGCTGGTGCAGCCGAAATAGGGGAAGCCGTTGCCGGAGGTGAACGGGCAGGATGAGCCCGGCCCGACCATGTCCCACTGGCCCTGCGTGAACCTGGAATTCGGAATTGCGGCCTGATAGGAGCCGTTCGCGGGCTGTATCGTGGGCGGATTCTGCCAGTCGGTCCAATCGATCCAGTTCTGGGCGTAGTTGCTGGCGCCGACATTGACGACCTTGGCGAACGGAACCACGGAGATGTAGACGTCACCCGGACTCTTGGCGAGCGCGCTGAGCTGGTCAATGAGGCCGCCAGTGCCGGCCACGGCATTATGCAGCGCCGTCATCTTGCCGCTGGAGGCCATCGAGCCGGTGTTGTCGAGCGCGAGCGCGACGCGCATCTTGACGTCACCCCAGGTCGTGGTCGCCTTGGTGCTGAAGTCCATGGTCGGGAAGCCCGCAAGCTTCATGAACTGCGTCACGATCTGGCCGGACGCAGTGATCTGAATGTTGGACGGCGTGGAGCTGGTCGATGCGGTATAATTGACCGACACGGAGGCGCCCTGGGCGTCGGTGCTGGTATAGAGCGCCTTGAAATAGGCGTTCGCCTTGGCCACGACATCGGATGCGCTGATCGTGCCCTGCGCCAGGTCGCGCGACAGCATCAGCGCGGTGGAGTCGAGCGCGCCCTGCATCGAGGACCTTGCGGCGTTGGCCCGGCTGTAGTCGATGCCGGCGCCGACGAAGGCCAGAATCGGAAGGAGCGCGATGGCGAAGATCACGGCGATGTTGCCACGGCTGTCGCCAGCGAAACGTCGCAGGGCATGGCGGCAGAAGCGGACGAAGGTCACATCGGTCATGTCGCTCACCAGTCAGGTTTTCCGCGGGCCATTTCGGGGCGCGATCTTCAAGGGCTGGTGAATCGAAAGCCGAAAAGTGTAGCGAATACTGCAGCATGGCGCGGCTTTTGCCGGCGAGAAGGTTCCGCGTAAATGATCGCTGAATGGGCTTTGTAAAATGCGGTCGGTTTGATTAACGTTGTCGCTCATCGCCGGGGCAGGGAATCGGTCCTGCCGGAGCGTCCGTCGTTACGGGCATGCGCTTGCGGCAAGCCGCTCACTGACCCATATTCTTCCTGGTGTCGGTCCTGCTGGACCGGTCGGCTGGGACAGGCGATCTGGAAGGCAGGACCGGGTGGTGCGAACGGCCCGGTAGGGACAGGGCGAGGCAACCCTTTGTTGGGATTCTCGCGACAATATCTAATGCGTGTAAGATGTCGCAGCTAAATTCCAGATTGAACCGATCCGCGCCTAGGATGAGCAATAACGAGAACAGGCCTGCTGGAACCAGCGGCCCGGCGACGTCCGTCATCACCAAGGTCAAGCCGAAGACCAAGCGTCCCAACCTCTATCGCGTCCTGATCCTGAACGACGATTACACGCCGATGGAGTTCGTCGTTCTTGTCCTGGAAAAGTTCTTCCAGAAGGACGTCGAGGCCGCGACCAAGATCATGCTCCACGTGCACCATCATGGCATCGGGGAGTGCGGTGTATTCACCTATGAGATCGCCGAGACCAAGGTGACGCAGGTGATGGACTTCGCCCGCAAGCACCAGCATCCGCTGCAATGTGTGATGGAAAAGAAATAGAGCGATTCTTGCTCGGGCAGGTGCTTGGAAGTCTCGGGCGGGAGCTTGGAAGTCCTTGAGCTCCGCGGGCCTGGGACGGCGGCGTCGCGTGGCGCAAATCGGGCTCGACCGTCGCGGAGAATGCGGCTCCTGATCAAGGACCGGCCCTGACGCGGGGGGCCGTCGGCATCTGGCGCTCGCCGACGAGCGTCGAATGCAGCGCTCTCCCGGAGAAACACGGCCACGGACCGTGTCGGACGGTGGACCAGTGCCAAGCTCGTGCTGCCCGAACGGTGGCGGCCGGATCTGCCCTAATGGGAACGGGTTTTGCATTGACGATCGGGTGATCGCGTAATCGGGACGCTCGACCGGTCTTTTGTCGCACTCGGTTATAACTATATTTGACGAAGGTTGTTGTTGCCTGACCGGGCGGCGGCGATCATGATGCCAGGGGGCCACAGAGGACGCGCATGCCGACTTTTTCCCAAAGCCTTGAACAATCCCTGCATCGGGCGCTGGCGATTGCCAACGAGCGTCATCATCAATACGCGACACTGGAACACCTCCTGCTGTCCTTGATCGATGACTCCGATGCGGCGGCCGTGATGCGCGCATGCAGCGTCGATCTCGACAAGCTGCGCGGCAGCTTGGTGAACTATCTCGAAACCGAGTTCGAAAACCTGGTGACGGACGGCAGCGACGACGCCAAGCCGACTGCAGGGTTCCAGCGGGTGATTCAGCGCGCCGTGATTCACGTCCAGTCGTCGGGCCGCGAAGAGGTAACCGGCGCCAACGTGCTGATCGCGATCTTCGCCGAGCGCGAGAGCCATGCCGCGTACTTCCTGCAGGAGCAGGACATGACGCGCTACGACGCTGTCAACTACATCAGCCACGGCATCGCCAAGCGGCCCGGCGTGTCCGAAGCGCGCCCCGTTCGCGGCGTCGACGAAGAGACCGAGACCAAGGGCAGCGAGGACTCAAAGAAAAAGGGCGAAGCGCTGGAAACCTATTGCGTTAATCTCAACAAGAAAGCGCGGGACGGCAAGATCGATCCGGTGATCGGCCGTAACTCCGAGATCAACCGCGCCATCCAGGTGCTGTGCCGCCGCCAGAAGAACAACCCGCTGTTCGTCGGCGAGGCTGGCGTGGGCAAGACTGCCATCGCCGAAGGCCTTGCCAAGCGCATCGTCGACAGCGAGGTGCCCGAGGTGCTCGCGGCCGCCACCGTGTTCTCGCTCGACATGGGCACCTTGCTCGCCGGCACGCGCTATCGCGGCGATTTCGAGGAGCGGCTGAAGCAGGTCCTCAAGGAACTCGAGGCGCATCCGAACGCGATCCTGTTCATCGACGAGATCCACACCGTCATCGGTGCGGGCGCGACCTCGGGCGGCGCCATGGACGCGTCCAACCTGCTGAAGCCGGCGCTGGCGTCCGGTTCGATCCGCTGCATGGGCTCGACCACTTACAAGGAGTATCGTCAGCACTTCGAAAAGGATCGCGCGCTGGTGCGCCGCTTCCAGAAGATCGACGTCAACGAGCCGTCGGTCGAGGATGCGATCGCGATCCTCAAGGGTCTGAAGCCGTATTTCGAGGACTATCACCACCTGAAATACACCAACGAGGCCATCGAGGCCGCGGTGCAGCTGTCGTCGCGCTACATCCACGACCGTAAGCTTCCGGACAAGGCGATCGACGTGATCGACGAGTCCGGCGCGGCGCAGATGCTGCTGGCCGAAAACAAGCGCAAGAAGACGATCGGCATCAAGGAGATCGAGACCACGATCGCCACCATGGCGCGGATTCCCCCGAAGAGCGTGTCGAAGGACGACGCCGAGGTGCTCAAGCATCTCGAGCAGACCCTGAAGCGCGTCGTGTTCGGCCAGGACAAGGCGATCGATTCGCTGTCGGCCTCGATCAAGCTGGCGCGAGCCGGCCTGCGCGAGCCGGAGAAGCCGATCGGCTGCTACCTGTTCTCGGGTCCGACCGGCGTCGGCAAGACGGAGGTCGCCAAGCAGCTTGCCGCGTCGCTCGGCGTCGAGCTGCTGCGCTTCGACATGTCGGAGTACATGGAGCGGCACACGGTGTCGCGCCTGATCGGCGCGCCTCCCGGCTATGTCGGCTTCGACCAGGGCGGCCTGCTGACCGACGGCGTCGACCAGCATCCGCACTGCGTGGTGCTGCTGGACGAGATCGAGAAGGCGCACCCTGATCTGTACAATGTGCTGCTGCAGATCATGGATCACGGCCGGCTCACCGACCACAACGGCAAGCAGGTCAACTTCCGCAACGTGATCCTGATCATGACCACGAATGCGGGCGCGGCCGACATGGCCAAGCAGGCGTTCGGCTTCCACCGCTCGAAGCGCGAAGGCGATGACCACGAGGCGATCAACCGGCAATTCGCGCCGGAATTCCGCAACCGTCTCGATGCGATCGTGTCGTTCGCGCATCTGTCGGTCGACGTGATCGGCATGGTCGTCGAGAAGTTCGTGCTGCAGCTCGAGGCTCAGCTGGCCGATCGCGATGTCACGATCGAGCTGTCGGAGCCGGCCAAGGCCTGGCTCATTCAGCACGGCTATGACGAGCAGATGGGTGCGCGCCCGATGGGCCGCGTGATCCAGGAGCACATCAAGAAGCCCTTGGCTGACGAGGTGCTGTTCGGCAAGCTGAAGGGCGGCGGCCATGTCCGTGTGGTCCTCGTCCAGGACGAGGCGGGTCCGGAAGCCGAGAAGATTGGCTTCGAGTTCGTCGAAGGCCCGGTCACGCCGAAGCCGGAGAAGCTTCCGGTCGCGCGCAAGCGTAAGTCGAAGCCGGGCGGCCCCGGCGGTGGATCCAAGGGGCCGGCCTCGAAGGGGCCGCTGGTCAAGGCCTGAGCCCTCGACGACACAGGTGAATGCGAAAGGCCGGCGGTTGCGCCGGCCTTTCTCTTTTGTGGGGCGCGCATTTATGGGGAGCGCAGGACCGGCTGAGGATCGGAGGATCGGCGCTCAGGCCGGCTTGATGAAGAAGTAGACCGTCAGTCCGCAGCCCACCGCAATCACGAAGCGCCGCACATGGGCAGGCGGGATGATCTGGCCGAGCCGCGCGCCGACGAAGCCGCCGGCCATCGCCGCGACCATCATGGTCAGCGTCTCCAGCCAGTGCACGCGCCCCGAGAACGCGAAGATCACCGACGCGGTGGTGTTCATCAGCGCGGCGAGCAGCACTTTCATGCCGTTCATGGCGCGGATGTCGCGCATTCCGTAGAACACCAGCGCCGCCAGCATCAGGATGCCGATGCCGCCGCCGAAATAGCCGCCATAGATCGCGATCACCAATTGCACGGCCTGGATGGTGAATGGCCCGAACCAGGGCGCGCCGTCCTTCGGCGTGAAGCGCATGCCGAACGCGAACACCGTCGTCGCAAACAGCAGCAGCCAAGGCACCAGCCGGCTGAACGCCGCCGACGGCGTCACCAGCAACAACACGGCGCCGAGCGTGCCGCCGATCAGGCTGATGATCGACAGCCGCACGAGGTCGCGGCGCCACGGCGCCTTTGCGTCGTTCAGGACATCGCGCGACGCGAAGGCGCTGACGAATTGGCCGGGGCACAGCGCGACCGTGCTGGAGGCGTTGGCGTCGATGGCGGGGATGCCGGCGGCCAGCAGGGTCGGGAAGGTCAGGAACGCACCGCCGCCGGCCAGCGCATTGACGATGCCGGAGCCGAACGCGGCGAGGGCAAGGAAGGCCAGCATCGTCCAGTCCGCCATCTGAGCCATCACTCGCCCTTCAGCCGCTGCCCGTCCTGGATGCGCACCTGCTCGGCGCCGCGCGCGCCGGCCGGCGAGAGGCGGAGCATGCTCAGGAAGGCTCCCACGAGTGCAAAGCCGACGCCGGTCAGCAGCGACAGCCGGGTGCCGTCGGCCGGGTCGAGGGCGAGGAACATTGCGACCAGCGCCGCGCCCGTGGTCTGCCCCAGCAGGCGCGCGGTGCCGAGC